>CAJXUM010000025.1 GCA_913060855.1 uncultured Lewinella sp.
CAGCGTCAGATGTGTATAAGAGACAGCTTCTAGTCGATCAAATATTCCTTTCCGCGGATGAAATGACTCTCCGGAATCTTTAAACCGATCTCGTCTTCCATCCACTCTTTCAATTACTATATCGGTACTATCAATAAGATAAGACATATTGTAGGTAAAGGTCCAGCCTCTTCCAACCCCCCAGTCTCTGTCTCTTGTAGCTGTATTATAGCTAAAAGTAAGTTCTATATCTAAACCTCGCCCAGGAATGAATAAATCTTCCCGTTGATAGTGTAGGTTTCCAGTAAAGCTGTTTATTACAATGTTATTTGGACCAACAATATTGGCCTTGGTACTTACAAAATCTTGACTGCTTACTTCTCCGGTATAACAGAGAAATATCATAACAAATACTCCAAACGGAATGGGACGATTAAAATGAATGGCCATGGTTATGGTGAATATTTTATTCATAAATTAAAGAGAAACGCATCGGGGCTACTGCTTTTGTAAATACTGTAATTGCTCCACTTGCTCCTGGTCGTAGAATTCCTGGTGGCCCAGAATCTTCTTTGAATTCGAGGATCAATTCTTCCCGCCCTTCACTCAATTCTTCAACAGAAAAGCCTAGTGGTGCCCCAGCCAGGCTAATGAAAAAAGATGTCGGCGTAGGAATATCAATATTGCTATTATTAGCATATTGAATAGTCATCGCCACAATGCGATTCAAGCGGGTATTAGGCGGATGCTGTACACTGACTTCCAGCAATTCTTCCGCTCCAATATTTTCAATATAACAGACAAAGCCATTATTTGAGTCTCCAAAGGCACTACCGCTTGTGACTGCTCCGGTGGTGATTTCAAAGCCATCTTTTAGTTGAGTCTGTTCACTATTTTCTTTTTCTGCAATGAGGTCATAGAATCCTTCATCCCGTCCGGTTAGATCAAAGGTTACATATACTCTGGTGCTGTTGGTGTAGTAAAGGTTTCTAGCCTCGATAGTTCCCCGGTCTGGATGATCCAGTTTAACGTTCATACCTGCTGTAAACTTAGCCCCATCCAAGCGTACCGTCATACTACCCGTATTTCCTCCTTGGTTGGCTATGACGGAGCGGATTTCAAATTCCAGAATTTCCGCCAATAGGCTGACGTCTTGGGTAGTAGTTGCGGTATTCACACCATAAGCGAGCAAGTAATACACGCCGGCTTCCAGACTTGGTATTACGATGGTTTGATTCCCTGCAAAAGGGGCTGTGGCCGATAACTGATGGTTGGTACGACTAGGTACATCTTCGTAACTTAGGTAGAGTTCGTTATTGGCATTAAGTGTATCTCCAAATAGGTTTACCAATAGGGTTTCGCCTGCTAAACTATCCGGTATTACAATTTTGTAATACTTGTTTTTGCCGTTGCGCAGGATGGTTTCAGCAGGTTCGGCGATAGTCAATTCGGGAACATCAATGCTTATTTGGCTTATTGAAAGGCCAATATTGTTCGTTTCGTTGTCTTCGATAATATTGTTCAGTCCATCTGTTCTTATGATAACAAAGTATTCTCCTAGCGGAACCCCAGGAACATCCATGGTCAGACTGGCTGTTCGACGGACTCCGGGGGCTTGGTTGAGATTCAGGGCTACATTTCCTAGCTCTATGTCACTAATATCCCAGGTAGCATCCTTGGATAGATAGACAAAATCCGTCCGAATTCCCGATGCGGGATTGGTTCCTATGTTTTGTACGCCCCATTCTACGGTGAGTGGTTCTCCAACGACGGCCATCTCCGGAAAATCTACGCCTGCCACTATAAGATCCGAGGGTGGTGGTACTAATACATTTAGGTTGCTGGATGCTAGGTTGTTGCTTTCCAACTGGTTTTCGTATTCGTTCTTGTTGGCATCGGTTTTAAAAAGCAAAATGTAGTTACCAGAAGCGCTGGTAGGTAGGAAAACCTCAAAAGAATCTGTATAGGTTTGTGCTATATCTAAACGCTGACTGCGATTGGCTGTTACCAGAATAGGATCCCCTCCGTCTATGTGAAAATCAGTGGAGAGGTACACTTTGTCTGTCCAAGTCCCACCTAGGGTAGGTCCTTGCCCATTATTGGCTACGGTCCAACGCAATTTGATGGGCTGGCCAGCTGTGCCTTGGATCGGAGCATCAAATGCTTGGGCTTGCAGGTCGGGATACAAGGTTTTTCGAATGTATGCTGGCTGATCTCCCGTAATCGAAAGAAAATTATTCCGTTGATCACCATCTTCCACTAGATTGGTATGGTCGGTCACCATTAAGAAGTAATAATTCCCTTCTAGGCCAGGTGGTACGACAAAGTTGCGACTATCCATATACACGGCATTGGAATCCAGCGGAGCAGGATGGGTCCAGTCGGTAATAAATATATCGCCTGCATCCCAATTGGTATCGGTAGATAAGTATATTCCGTCGTACCAGAATGGATAGTCCCATACAGCTGTAGAACTGCCTATGTTTTTGACCGACCAGTTCACTTGAAGGCTTGTGCCTGATTGGGTGGTATCTACGGCCGAGACTGCTGCCAGTAGTGCTAGATCAGTGGGTGGTGGTGCTGTAACATCTATGGGAATACTGCGTAGGACATTGTTATTCTCATCAGTATGCTCAAAAACTTGATTGTCTGCATCAGCAAAGATATAGAGAAAACAAACGCCAACGCCTGCACCTCCTGGCAACATGGGTAGGATGAAGCTCGTCGTTTTTTGATAGGTCCCATCGGGTTGTAGACTGCTAATGATCGTATACTCCTCTAGTTCTTTGGCGGCGCCAGGTATCCATACTGGACTAGCAGAAATGTATAAACGGTCTGTCCAGGCTTGTCCTACTAGTTCTCCTTGCCCCCCGTTCTTCACGGTATAGGTCATATTTATCCGATTACCTGCAATCAAGCTGGCCGGTACCCCAACGACAGTTGTTGGTTCCAAGTCTGGCCAAGGTGGAAAATTAATAGCTAAGGAGGTACTCCCTATGTTATTGGTTAGTTGGCCATTTTCGAAGATACCCTCATCCGTATTAGTTGAAACGAAAATATAATAAGGACCAGATAGGCCATTGGGTAGAGGAACAGTGAGTTGTCGAATGGTACGCTGGCCTGCCCTTAGCTGACTATTGTAGGTATGTGTTCCCAGGAGCGTGGCATTTGCTCGATCAAACTCGACTTGGTTAGCAATGAAAATACTGTCTGTACGACCGATATAGGATAAGTCTCCTTGGCCAAGGTTGGTGACTGTCCAATTCACCATCAAATCCCCACCCGCTTCTGCTTCTGCTTGGGTACGAACTTCGGTCACGGCAAGGTCAGGTTGGACAATGTTAATTTGATCTCCTCGTAATATATTGTTCGATTCTTGGGTAAATTCAAATATATCATCAAAACCATCTGTTACTAAATAGATATATTGGCGGCCACTTATTTTGTCAGGAATAGCTATTGTTCTTTGAGCGGTATATTCGCGTCCAATATTTACGGGCCCATTGATGAAGAGATTCCCCACGAGGGTGGATTGATCTACATCAAAAGTAGGATTTGGACTCAAATATAATCGATCAAAATACCCCTCAGTGATATTCGAAGCGCCTTGATTGGCTGCAGTCCAACGTATATTTACAAGTTCTCGATTACTGGCTTGCGCCGGACTGTTAATACTTAGCGGAACTAAATCTGGTGGCGGCGTTAAGAATATCGTCATGGAGTCACTACGGCTAATATTATTATTCTCAAAGGCAAACTCGAAGGCACGATCGCCTTCATCGGTTTCAATGTGAATGTAGTAGGTGCCAAAGATGCCAGGGGGCAGAGCTACAGTTTCGGTTCGTTCATAAAATGCGCTCGCCTCTAATATTCCGCTATGATCAAATCGGCCTAATAGGAAGCTGTTGTTTTTGTCCAGCTCTTCTTGTTCGGAAAGATAAATGGCATCACGCCAGAAGTTTTCGAGAGTCGCGCCAGTACCTTCATTCGTTACGCTCCAATTGATGGCTATAAATTCTTCAGAAAAGGCGTTGTTCGGGGCTATGATATTGCTCACCTGCAAATCAGGCGGCGGCGTCAGGTTAACCTCAATAGCCGTATAGCTACTATTATTACTGTTATCTGGTTCTTGGAGAAATTCTAAATAATCTGCAACGATAAAGATATACCAGGTATTCTGAATGCCTTGGGGAAGGCGGACCGTAGCTGTTTGTGTGTAGCCTTCTTCCGATTCTAGAGCGATGTCATTGAAAACGGCCCCGAGATAGGTGTCCAAGGCTACATCTAGTATGGGGTCTTGGGAAAGGTAAATTCCATCAAACCACCGGGTATCTCCGGTATTGTTGGTGCCTTGATTGATGGTCTCCCAGCTGATCTCAATTTCTTGACCGGAAAATGGTTCAGAAGGCACTTGGACATTGTTCACGACTAGATCGGGTAGACTCTGAATGGTAAAGGTTTGTATAGGACTGCTTAATGTCGAACAGGGGTTTCTAGCCACTACTTTCCAATGGTAACTCACTCCTGGTAAGAAATTGGAATTCAATTGATAGGTAATCTGATCAATAGCGGCAACAATGGGCTCACTGGGTTCTGGCAAGGCAGCAAACCAAACGTATAAGTCATATACATCAGCATTTTCGATAGATGACCATGAAAATTGTACCGGACGCTGAATACTAGAGTCCCCATTCATCGGTAATAGATTATTAAAATTGGCATTTACGGGGATTGCACTATAGTTGTTGACAAAGGTTTCAAATCTGTCATTAGTGATATTTTGATCCCCATCGAGTAAGGTGTATGTGGCAATGAAATAAGGACCTTGTATGCTTAGATTGGCCGTAGTCGATAAAGTATAATTGATCGTACTATCCACCGGTATGACCAAGCTCCCAACATTTTCTCGGAGGCTTACTTCTTCGTCTATGACTACTTCGATGTCAAAGCCGGTTTGTGGGGCATTTCCGTAATTTGTAATGGCTACTTCAATGATCGCCTCTTGCCCTAATTCACAACCGGTTTGTGGACGTATGAGTGCAGTTATACCGATATCTTTTTCAAAGGCTACCTTCCGTTCTAAATAGGGTTCAAAAAGGACATAATCAGTGACTTCATTTCCTTGCCCAGAGGGATTCTTTTCTGGATGGAAGGGGCCCGAGGCTTGTCCCCACCAGTTTGAGGTGGCATCCACATCCTCTGTGGTCAGATTTTCTACACCGTAGACTGAATTATCTACTATATTACTGCGGTTAATTACTACTCTTCCTCCTTCTTTGGAAAGCCCAATTTCATTGTTTTTAAAATCGCAACTGTCTATAGCTATGTCGCTTCCTTCTATTGTGACCAGGCCCTTTTTATTATGTTCAAAAGTACATTTCTCTATGGTCGGACTGCTCTCTTCTAGACGTAGCGCACCAAAAATATCGGGGAAGGCATCTCGGAATCCACCAAACCGGAACTGGCAGTGGCTTAGACGACTGTTATTGCTTCCCTCTCCTTGCATCACCAATCCCATCCAATCTTGATTAGTGGCCGAAGTAGCAGAGCTGTAGTTCGCGTCACCTCCAAATTCATCATCCCGCCAAGAAGTGAATACAATTGGCTCGGCTTGTGTGCCTTCTGCAATTAGCGTTCCCCTGTTGATCAGGGTAATGTTATTGGCGTTATTATCTGGAGAATAAAATTTCATAACAATACCGGCCTGAATGACTAGATTAATGGCTTCAGAAAAAACTAACCCGTTCTGAAAAAAATAGGGTGCATTCTCTATTCCAGCAAAACTTCTCTTCTTCAATTGGTAGGTACCTTCTTCTTCATAATCTTTGCTTTCTATCCCCAAAGCTGCTATTGAAAGCCTAGCGTCTATACTATTCCCCACGAGAGTTGGATCTGCTCCCAAATCTATACCGACAGCTAACCAGCCCATACGGCCAAAGGTGTTATTCAAAATTTGAGGAGTGGATTCATCGGCGGCGATGATAGCTTTGGAAGTTTCAAAAAAAGTACAGTTTTCAATCACGGGGCTACTCTTACCTTGGGACCGGATGACTCCATAAGCAAAAGCACTACCGCGGGCATAGTAGCCGCCATGGCGGAAGTTGCAATAGGAAAATCGGCTTCGATCCTCACTAGTACTTTGGATTAGAAATCCGTACCAATCTCCAAAACCTGGCGCTGTATTTCCACCATCATTATTGGTATCGCCACCGATTTCATCATCCAGTTCTGAGGTGAAAATAATCGGCTCATCAATACTGCCTTCGGCCCGTATGGCGCCTTCAACTGATATCCTGACGTTATCAAAGTTATTATCAGAAGCCGATCTGAATTTTATAATGACCCCCGGTTCGATGGTCAAGGTAACAGCCTCTCCTAGGGAGATATTTTGTTGAACATAGTAGGGAAGATTATCGATACCGGCTAGGCTGATTTTTTCTAACGTAAGGTCACCACTTTCGTATTCCCCGTCTTCAATTCCTACTGCATTTTTACCATTATTGAAAAAAGTAATCCCTGTAAAAACGGGTTTAGCAGCTAAAGAAACGGAAATAGGGGTCCACCCACTGCGCTCAAAACGACAATTTTGAATGGTTGGCTGAGAAGCATCCGCTGCAACAACGCCCCTGGAGTTTAGGAGAAAATCACCATTACTTATGGTAGGTTTGCTTGTCCCTTCTGCTCTAACTACACCGTATAAAGTGGTTCCTCCAATGCTATAATACCCCCCATAATTAAATTGGCAATGACTTAATTGTCCGCTTTCTCCACTTGTATCCGTAAACCGAATGCCAAACCAATCACCTAATGCGGGGCTACTATCACTCCCATCGTTATTGGTATCCCCAAAAACACTGTCATCTCGGGAAGAGGTAAATATAATAGGAGCTGTCTCCGTACCACTTGCGGTTAAGCTTCCATTGACCCTGATAAAAATATCACTCCCATTTTGTCTCCCTTCTACTTTTATTACTGTTCCTGCTTCTATATTTAAGTGGACTCCTTCCTCCAGTGTCAGGGTTTCTTCCAAATAGTAAGGGGCTTCGGTCCCCCCGGTGTTATCGATTTGCTTTAAGTTGTAACTGGCCGGGCCTGCATAGTTACCTCCAATAACACCTATGGCATTGATGGCATTGCTTTCAAATTTGTTTCCAGTGAAACTAGGACTGGCAGATAGTGATATGGCAATGGGAATGACACTGTTTCTATCAAAAGTGTTATTATTGATGATGGGTTGCCCCCCCTGGCGGATGGTCATACCTCTGCCGCCATTGAAGAATATATTATCGGCTACTACTGGATCGGAGCCATTGATTTCTAATGCTGCATCTCCCCCATTCTGAGAATATCCACCAAAGCGGAAATAACAATTCGATATGCTAGTGCTATTACCCGATGTAGTCTCTAAAAGAATGCCTTTCCAACTTTCAGCTGCGGGTATGGTTTCTGCTCCATCATTGTTAGTGTCTCCTCCATACTCATCATCAGAAATGGTGGTGAATATAATCGGTTGTGATACCGTTCCCTGAGCGATTAATTGCCCTCGGATAGTCATCAGGTCATAAAAGCGAAAAAAGTCGTGCTTTATAATTACACCTGGTTGGATAGTCAATGAGACGCCTTCATCAATGATAAATCCATTGTCATATATAATATAGGGGGCAGGGGTATTGCCGTCGATAGAAACCGGGTTTAGGGTATAAGTAGCTCCAGAAGTATTGTAATTGAATGCTAATAGTCCAACACCGTTTCTTCTATTGTTCACGAATTGATTTTGGTTGAAGCTGGGATTTGCATTAAGAGATAGGGCAATAGGTATACTGGTGCATTCCTCAAATTTATTACCTTCTAAATTGGGCGTGGCTCCGCCGGATATCGTAACCCCTACTTCGCATTGTATAAATTCATTGTTCTTAAGCTGGGTTGAGCCGGCTCGAATTTCTAGGGTTCCATCATATACATTACTCAAAACTTTCCCTCCAAACCGGAACTGGCAGTTTTCCAACTCAACCATGCTATTCACACTATTAGTCAATAATATTCCACCCCAATCACCAGCCACTGGGGCACTAGCATCGCCATCATTATTGGCATCTCCGCCTATAGCATCGTCTTTGATATCTGTAAAAATAATGGGTTGCACTAGGGTTCCTTTGGCTAAAAGTGTCCCTTTGATTTCCATCATATTCATCCAAGTCGAGGCATCATGCTTAATCACCACCCCTGGTAAGAGGGTCAGGGAGACTTGTTCTCCGATAATCAAGCCATCGTCATATATGATGTAAGGAGCTACGGAATTATCATCAATAGAAATCGGCTGTAGGGAATAATCTGCACCACTGGTATTATAATTAAATGCCAATAATCCAACGCCGTTCCTTCGATTATCAAGAAATTGGTTTTGAGAGAAAGTAGGGCTTGCGCTTAGTGATAAGGAGATAGGTACACTGGTGCATTCCTCGAATTTATTGCCTTCTAGACGGGGGGTAGCTCCTCCAGATATGGTTACGCCAACTTCGCAGTATTTGAATGTATTATCCTTTAGTAGGGTCGAACCGCCACGGATTTCTAAAACGCCATCATATACATTGCTTAGTACCTTCCCGCCAAATCGAAACTGGCAATTTTCCAACTCACCTGTGCTATTCAATAGTATTCCGCCCCAATCACCAGTCACTGGGGCACTAGCATCGCCGTCATTATTCGTATCACCGCCTATAGCATCATCTTTGATATCTGTAAAAGTAATGGGCTGCGCTGAAGTACCTTTAGCTGAAAAGAAGCCATTTACATTAATCATATTCCGCCATACAGCATCATCGTGTTTGATGATGACGCCAGGCTCGATGGTCAGGGTAGCCTGTTCACCAATTGTTATTTCACCTTCCAATACATAAGACTGGAAGGGGAAAATCGATTCATCAATGGGTGCGAGTACATAGTTGGTGTTAGCAGTATATGATCCAGATATGATTTGCAGTGCATTTAAACCATTGTTTTGAAAACTTAGGTCAGAGAAATCTACTTCCGCCCCCAGAGCTAAAGCTATTGGAGCACTTGTATGATTTTCAAAATTACAATTGGTAACAGTGGGGCTTGATGATTGAGCGATGTACAGTGCTTGTGCATTGAATTGAAATTGACAATTGCTAATATTGGGCTGACTATTAATGACTCGTATTACGCCTTCTGGTGAAAAGTAATGCCCCCCGTAACGAAAGATACAATTTGAAAAAATCGTATTGGTTCCACTACTGGATTCGATACTAATGGATCGCCAATCCTGAGCTGTAGGGATACTAGCCGACCCATCACCGTTGGTATCACCTCCATAGCTATCATCTTGATAAGAGGTAAACACGATGGGCTGCTGCGGTGTCCCAATGGCCGAAACGCCTCCTCTTACTGCCATACGAGATGCTGAGTTTTTTAAAAACTTCACCACAACGCCAGGTTGAATCGTAAGGATAGCTTCCTGGTTAATAGTAATAGTATTTTCAATTATATAAGGGCTACCAGATAACGTCCAATTGGTGTTATCATCTATATTACTAGTAACAGAAGTCTGGCCTAATAGTGCTATAGGACTGCAAATAAGGAGGAGTCTCAAGAGAAAGGGCCTAGGCAGAAAAGACATATATATATATTATTTATTACTAAACTAACTAATTTATTCTTCTTCTAATAACTTATTTGTTAAATTAATACTAATTCTTTCCCTCTGTTGAAAGGTTGCACTACTCTTACACAAGCCCTCACCCCAATAGCCCACTACAAGCTAGCTTCCGCCAGCCAGCTCTGCAAGGTAGTATGCTTACGCCTTTAGCCCATAGCCAGCCCCTAAACCCTCTCCCTTAAACCTTAATCCTCTCCAGTCATAATCTCGAATTAGCATCTCCACCTTGCATACCTGTCCGGCTACAGCTTTCTTCGTATTGGTCTTTTGTTGTGGGGGCTTGTTTTCGCACTCGGGCTGGTAGTTCCAGTTTTCATTCTATCATTCATTATTCGATAGGTAAGGAGGCTTATAGCCACTTGCTAAGCTGCTTTTCCAACTTCCGCCTTCCCATTCCCCATTTATCCCCTTCGATTTGGGGGTCTTGATTTTCCCCTTAGGCTGGTAAAACAGCCAGGATGAAGATGCAAATCCAACTTGATCTAAATCATTGATTATTAGCTAATTACGTAAATTAAAAACAACGTTTTCCTTGCATAAACGCTTCGTTTTCAGTATCTTGTAAGTATGAAATCAATAACACATTAGTCATGAATCGCGCTCAACAAAAGACCGGACACCCTTCCGATATTCCAATCCCCTATGTGCTGCAATGTATGCGAGATTGGGAAATGGAGGAACAAATTCTCGAAGCTAGACGGGAAGAGGAAGAACGTAAGGAACTGCTGCAAACGGCTTTTTCATTAGCTCCTATCATCAAGCTGGAACACCTGGAAAGAAACTGGTGGATCGCTTATATCGATGAACCGCTGGAACGTTTATTTGAATACGCTTTTCCGGAGAAGGAACTGGAAGGGGCTATGGAATTGCATCGGCCCAGTCCGCAAACTTTGGTGATTCGTACGGAACTTCCCGCTACGACTCTATTGGAAAATATTGAAATGCTTTATTTACCCTTCTAATACATGCTTGCATATACTGACCAAAGTGGTTTGGGAATTCTCCAAACCATTTTGCGTCAGGTATAAACACCAATAAATATGTCTACTCAAAAGAAGAAGACCATCCGGTCTATGGCCAATTCTTTGGCCGCGCAGAGAGGTTTTGTGCTCGATGATACAAGTTATCGCCGCTATTACAGCAAGACTTTACGCCAGGGCTATGGCGGCTGTCACAAGTTCTATATGGCCGCCTACATTGTGGATATGTTTATTCTCACCGAAGCAGCTACGGCGGAAAGAATTTGCCCTGGAAAGCCTGCTAACTATAGCGGATGCTCTGTTCGATATGTTAATCTATAGCCTAGGGATCGCTCTTATTGGCTTAAAAAGGCTAGGAACTGATTGTACTTCAACAATACATTTACAAAACACATGATTGGCAAACGACCTATAGACTTTCGACACACGACATACAGACTTATCGACTTACAGACATGCTGACTTATCGACTTACAGACATACCGACTTACAACCTAAAGACCTTTCGACACCCGACTTACAGACTTACGACTTACAGACATACGGACTTAAAGACTTTCACAATCATAAATCAATTCACATGCAAAATCAAAATTTTCAACCCACAACCACCATCGCTCAAATCCAAGTTTTTGAAGAAATTCAATACCTCAAAGGGGCGCCACGCGCCTACCGCTTCGACGCCAAAGGTGGGGTCTTGAGTTTTCGAGGAGAGACGAGGCTGACCAACAAGGGCGAGGCTTTTACTTTTATTCCGATCGCTTACCGAATCTTTGCGGATGAAATTCTCGGCTATGACCGCCGTAAATGGGTGGAGTTCTACTTCATCAATCAGATCGGGCAGGTGTGTAGCGTGCTATTTCATGGCTATAGTGTCGATAATCTCCGACTTACTTTTGCGGATATGCACTATGATCGGGTCAATTTCACGCAGGTGAAACTCACGGTCAAACCGGAACAGCGGACCAATCAGCATGGGTCTTATTATTTGGCCACTTTTAGCTATGAGGTGCTGGAGCAAGAAGAGGTGACTACCTTGGAGGCCATTATTAATGCGCTGGATCCGATTTACAGAGAGGATACATTGACGGAGAATGCTTCCATTTCTTTGAGTCAGCATTATGCTGCGCCGATGCCAGCTGGTGTAGCGGAGGATTCAAGGGTGCAGGCAGCTTAGTTAGTGGTGGAAGGGGAGCTGTAGCCTCTTCCTTTCTAGCATTTTAGTAATGACAGTGGAGCTACTTGGTGATTAAAATGATTTAAGTACATGGACACAATTAAATAAAAGGGGGATTAAATTGTTGAAAAACTGGTATATATCTTAAATTGTTGTTGAAAAAAGAAAGGTAAGGGTTATGGATAAAAATGAATTATTAAGCCGGATCACGATTGACCCTGCTATCTGTCATGGAAAACCTTGTATTCGTGGGTTACGTTACCCTGTATCCAGCATCCTGGAATATTTAGCAGCTGGCGATACGGCTGAAGACATTTTAGCTGAGTTTACAGATTTGGAAGAGGAAGATATTAAAGCTTGCCTAGCCTTTGCTGTTCTAGCTATCAATGCTAAAGGTACTATTAGCTTTCCTTTTGCGGCATGAGATTTATCATTGATGCACATTTTCTCGATAGCCATTAGCCAAGGCTTACAAATAAATCATCCAAGGTGACGACTTGATCGATCTGATTTAATTTGTGCTTATTTTTCACGACGCCAAAGGTGGTGATGATCGTGGTAAATATATGTTTTGTCGTTTTGGTATGGTGCTGAAAAACACGTTTTTTGTTTTCTATGTTGTCCACATCTTTTTTGGTCACCTCATAGTCTTTATTGCTGTATTTGATTTCACATAGGTTAATGGAATGATCTCCGCGGTCGATGAGTAGGTCTATTTGGGCGCCTGCTAAGTTATCTTGAGCCTTCACGACAAAGGAAGAAACGGAGGTGTAAATCCCTGAGATTCCTAAGGCTTTTTTTATTTGATCAATGTGCATCAGACATATATTTTCAAAGGCATAACCACTCCATGATTTGTAGTGCTGTAAATCACTCAACTTGGTAAAGTCTGTTTTTGCATTGGCGCCTAGTGGTTCCAGAAAGGTAAGGTAAAATAAGCTGTAGGGGTCGGTCAGGCGATACAAACTCATTTGCTTTTTCTTGCCATATCCTGCATATATTTCCAGGAATCCGGACTGGTTCAATTCGTTGAGGGTGGTAGTGAGCGTCCCTCCATTCTTAAGTCCGGCTATGGCTATGATTTCTTTGCGGGTCAGCCCAATCTTTTTTGTAGCTAAAGCCCTCACGATTTTAAGGTGGTTCTCTGCATTGTCAAATAGGGAAGAAAAAAGTCGATCAAATTCTCTTCTCAAATATCCATCCTTGTGAAAGCAAATTTCCTGGATGTTTTGCACGGCTGACAGTCCTGGTTTGACTTGATCTAAATACATGGGAATTCCTCCCATGGCCAGGTATAATTGAGTAATCTGATACCTGCTTAGGTGGACATGCTTTGATTGCATGAATGCTTCTGTTTCGCCCAGACTAAAGGGACCTAAAAAAATGCGCTTGGTTACTCTGTTATGTAGTCCTCCTCGGTCATTGATTACCTTTTCAATCATCCAGGATGCGGCTGAGCCACATATCACCAATACTATATGCTGATTGGTAGCCCAACTGTTCCAAAACCATCCTAGGGCAGTAATAAAGCCGGAACGCTTAGAAGCCAGCCATGGTAATTCATCTAAAAATACAACGAGCTTTTCTTGCTTCTTCTTTTGTTTTAATGCGCTGGACAATAGAAAGAAAACCTCCAGCCAAGATCCAGGTTTCTGTTCTATTTCATAATCCGGAAAGAAGTTGCGAAAGGCAAAGATGAAGTTCTGTATCTGCTCTGCTTTACTGGCATGTTGAAGGCCAGTCAGTTCAAAATCAATATAGTCTTGATAGGTCTGCTTGACCAGGAAGGTCTTCCCTACTCTGCGCCGCCCGATGATCGCCACTAGTTCTGGCCTGTTAGAGTCGAAGCTTAACTCTAGTGTTTCTATTTCTTTTTCCCGACCGATTAGTGCTCTTTTCATCTTACGCCTGATTTTACACAAATATAGTAAAAGCTGAGTAAACACCCTATACCCAGCTTTTACTATGCTTTTAACTATAGTAAAAGCTGGGTATGTAGGATTTTGTCATCAAAGGGTCTATTTTATGGTGTTTTTATGTAATACAGCATATGGGCTAGCAATGGAGCGTGTAGTGCCCCCCCTATTCCCAATCAATCCCCAAGCGCCAACTGTTTATTTCGATCAAAATCAAGGTGTTCATGATACCCCACATATCCCAGTTGATTCGTTATCATCTGGGTTCCACCAATGTCAAAGTCCTCTTTATTACGATGGCTATGGCCATATATCCAGGCGCTGATAGCTGACTGTGCAATCAGGGTAGTTTTGTCTACGCAGAATGCATCATTTAAGAGGCTTCCCTTGAATTCTGCTACGTTGCATTCTTCACTAGGTAGGTGATGTGTAACGACAACCTTTTTCCCCTCTTTGGCAATTTCTTTCTCTAGGAAGGCCAAACAGGATTGATGTACCTGGTTGTAATGATTGACATTGAATGGCTCTCCTCGAAATTTAATGCTCCGGAAATCGGTCATTCCCCGCATGACCGCCAATATATTTCTCTGTATGGCTGACCATAGGGTGGTGAAGATGAATCGGTAGCCATTGATGTCTATGGCTTTGTTATTGACTAATATGACATTGTCTCGGAGCTTTTCAAAGGTGGGTTCCATCGCTGTGGCCACATCGTAGCCGTTGTAGTATTCGTGGTTGCCTGGAATGAGGTAGGTGGCTTGGAATTCATCTGATACTTGCTTGATAAAGTCCAATTGTCTAATCTGATCTTCTAGGTAGTAGGTATCTCCAGCTATGATCAAGATGTCCCCGCTAGGGGTGAGCGGATTCTCTTTGATCCACTTGCGGTTCTCATTAAATTCCAGGTGTAGGTCGGAGCAGATTTGAATGTTCATTGATTATCTTGTATAGATCACCGGAAGAAAGTGTTCTGGTCTACACATGAGCTACTTATCACTAAACGTAAAATAAATCAAAATCAAGCCGCTTCTTGTTGAAAGTATGCCATCAACTCCTGCCAGGCAGCCCTCAATTCGTCCGCAATCTCTTCTGGCGGATTCCCACTTAGGCCATATGCTACCATTCGTTCTGCTTGTCGCAAGTGATCTTCTGAAGGAGAGGGCAGGTTAAGCAAAAGACAAGCGGCACTTCTAAAGAGTACAGAACGGGTGGGCTCTTGCTCGTATTCATTTACTAACAGTAATGCGGCCGCCTTTTCATATTCAAAAGCAGCTAGATATTTGGATTGAGCGACTTCCATTTCTTCTTTCCGCTTTGCATAAAAGGCTTCTTCTGCTAGATCTGTCTCTTATACACATCTGACGCTGCCGACGAAGAGGATAGTGTA
>CAJXUM010000026.1 GCA_913060855.1 uncultured Lewinella sp.
GGTTAGAATAAGATAGGATTTGGCCTCCATGTTAAAGTTTTAAGAAAACTTTAACATATTTCAATGTATCTATTTTGATCTCGCTGACGTCAACATAAAATTCGGCCATCTACCCTATTTATGGTATAAAAATTCTAAGCTCACCTTTTCTTCTTTGCTAAACTGCTCACTTTGAGCGACTTTGCCATTCGTGCAAAATCCATGTAAACAGTTTGTTGCATCCTGCTGTGGATAACTTCCCTTGCTTTTCGTTGACAATAAGACAAAAAGAGTATAGATTTGCGTTGGCTTTTTTCTAAAGCTGAACCCTTTTTATGGATTCATGCGTAAGAGAAGGCTAACAAAACCCCGGTAAGATCGGGCACCCTATGAGACGCTAAGAATCAAAGTCAATTTCGGAAGCATATAGTGCGACCGCGAAGTCCTCAAACATATCCCAAGTCTTAATTATTAATAATCCCGAGGATCTTTGTTGACTATTGAGTTAAAAACAGTTTATAATGAAATTCCCATGGACAAAAGTTGCTGTAATAGCATTATTGCTATTTACGGTCACTAAAACTAACGGACTACCCCTCAGTTTGTTAGGCGAAGGCGTTGAGCCTTGGAATGCCGAAACAAAAGGGGTGATCACAGAGAGACTTGACCAAATTAATTTTCCCTTTGAAGTCAAGTACAATGCAGATGTTTTCAATCACATCAAGCGCTACACAACAGCTGGTTACAGAGATGCAGAACACATTTTAGGTCGTACCAGTGTCTATTTCCCCATTTTCGAACACTATTTGAGCCTTTATCAATTACCATCAGAATTGAAGTTTCTGCCAATGGTAGAATCAGCTTTAAGACCTGATGTCAAGTCATACGCTGGCGCTGCTGGCCTTTGGCAATTCGTACCTGTTACTGCCCGTTACTTTGATTTGAATATCAACAATCAAATCGACGAGCGCCTTAATCCGTACGAATCGACAGAAGCTGCGGTAAAATTATTGGCTTATCTATATCGCGAATTCCAAGATTGGGCATTAGTGATGGCCGCTTACAATTGTGGTGCAGGAAGAGTGCAGCGAGCCATTAAGCAAGCTCGTTGTAGTAACTACTGGGACATCTTACCTTACTTGCCGAAAGAATCTCGTAAATATGTTCCTGCTTTTATGGCAGCTACTTATTTAATGAAACATTACGAAGATCACGGCTTGACGCCTAAGTACCCATCCTACGATATGCAAAATACGGAAGTGTATCGTGTGTATGATTACTTGCGTTTGTACGATATCTCTCAGAAGTGTAACTTGAATTTTGCCGAGGTTAAAAAGCTTAACCCAGGTTACGTCAATAACTATATTCCTAAAAGTAAGGCAGGCCATTTATTGGCACTCCCTGCTTCTGCTAGTGGCGCCTTTAAACGCTTTTTGGCAGAGAAAGGAATTGAAAGTACAAAAGCGGCTATGCCCGAAGGTACATTTAAGAGTACTTATAAGGTAGTATCTGGCGATAGGCTAGAAACGCTAGCCATGTTGTTCAACTGTAGCCTGGAGGATTTGATGGCATGGAATGGTTTCCGTACCGCTGAGGTAACCGTCAATCAATCTCTTACGGTTTATTTCCCTAAGAAACCAGTGGCAAAGCCGTAGCAATTCTACACTAATAAGAAACAAAAAGCGTATTCCAATATGATGTTGGAATACGCTTTTTTTATTGCCCATGGCAATTTCGACTTCAGAGATGTAACTGTTTCTATAGTATCTTATAGCTAGCTGGGCTCTATCGAGTTATTATCTGTTTAAATGGTGGTCAAGGCTTAGACTTCAGAAGTTTTCTATGCCATGGCTGAGTAAACTTCTGAAGTAGAATAGCAAACGCTCATCAAAAAGACAATAAATAAATAGGGGAAAATGGAGTCGCTAACTAGCGGTTTTTACCGTAGCCTGGGCAACGCAAATCGCCGAAATAGTACACGAGTCCTACCCCAAGGAATAGGTAAGTATCATTGGTGCTACTATCTCCTCGCTGACGCCCTTCTTCTCCTAAGATTTCTTCTACGACGCCAGGGATAGTAATAGAGCGGTCGGATAGAATCACAGCCATCTCTCCCCGTGAACGTAATAAGTCACTCTGATCGGGATAGACAGTACTCACATCATCGAGGTAATCCGTGAAAGTTTGTCGGACGCTTAATTCAAAATTCAAGCTCCATTCGTAATTGATATCTAATTTCAAGCCGATTCCGAAATTCAGGGCGCCTTGTACGGTGAAGTATTCCTCACCTTTAAACTGCCCTTCTGTACCTAGCTCGCGCAATTCATGCAACTCTCCGTTGAATTCTGCTTGTGGGTTGAAATAGAAGGCAGACAAGCCTGCAAAAAGATAGGGTGTAAAGAATTCATCTCTACTTCCATGTATATAAGGAAGGAAGTTGAACTCTAATTGAGCGGAAGCATCGATGATTGGAGATTCAAAGCTCAGGTTTCGAGCACGTTCATAGACGTTTTTTGAATCTGCATCATCAGCTAAAATATATCCATAGTTCCCTGAAAATTTCAATGCCAAGCGATTATTGAAATTATATCGAGCTATCATACCCGCGGCGAACTGCGGCTTGGTAAGGTCATAGCTTGTATTCAAATCACCAAAATAATAACTAACGCCAGCCCAAGGACCTGCTTCCCATCCACGTTGCGCTATTGCCCAAGTACTACCACCGAGGAAAAGCAAAAGAAGAGCTATATTTTTCACTGGAAATAAATTTTGAATGTTCATGAGTCGATTAATCAACTGAGGGTTAAGAAGGTACGGTTGCAACTTAGCCGCAAAGTTACTATAAAACGGCAAAAACCAGGCTTGTGGTATCAAGTAAGCGTTAAAAAACAACTTTTCGATTCCGGCTTGCCATAGAAGCGACAAAACAGCAACGAAGTAACTGTTTGAATTTAGGACCAGTTGAGAAATAAGGCTTAAACTAAAATCGAGGAAAGTGAAAAAGCCGCTGCAAAAAGCAGCGGCTTAATATGTAGCATTACAGAAATTAAACTGTCGTTTTGTATAGGTATTAGGCGCTCTTACGCAAGGCTACCTTATTGATCAATTCTTGCTCATTTAGGGTATTAAAGGTATAACCTAGAGAAGAAAAATGCTCTAATACACGAGGCAAAGCATATTCTAGTCGATCAATGGCCTTCACATTATCATGGAATACAACAATTGAACCCGCTCCCGCATTGCGAGTAACGTTTTTCAAGCATTGTTCTTTACTAATATTGGCGTCGAAATCTCCACTTAAAACATCCCACATCACAACTCGATAATGACGCATGAGGAATTGGGCCTGCTTAGGCTTTAATCGTCCATAAGGTGGGCGAAAAAGAACCGAATCCACCATGTTAGCACTATGTCGAACATTGTGGAAATAAGGAATATTGTCATTGGCCCACCCATCTAAGTGATTGAATGTATGGCTTCCGACAGCATGACCAGCTGATGTTACAGCTTTGTAAATCTCTGGATGTTTCTCAACATTTTCTCCAACACAGAAGAAAGTAGCTTTAGCATTGTACTGAGCCAACTGCTCTAATACCCAAGGTGTTACTTCAGGAATAGGGCCATCGTCAAAGGTCAGATACAACTGCTTATCCTCAGTAGGGATACGCCAGGTAAAGTTGGGAAACAGGTTTTGGATAAATTGAGGCGTCTTTACTAGATACATAATGATTTGGGATTAATGTTCATGGATAATTAAGAAATAAATATTCATCTATTTTGTTCAGAACCATACCTTTATAGTTCTGTTGGATATGCTTAATTTGACTCTTCTTTGACTTAACTAACTGATAACAGCAGATAAGGTAGAAGATGAAATCAGGCTTTCAGTCTGTCAAATGACAGTTGTTATAACTAGGGTAAAATTTTGACGTGCTTATACCGGACAATAAAGTACGGGAGGTCGCTATTTTATATTATTTTTGCGTACAAACGATTAAGACCTCTACTTTTACTAAAGGGTTCTATTATCTACAACGCATGTGTGCTCGATAACGCTGCTAAATTTAGAGAAAAAAGTATGTTTTTTTTGAATTTTTCTTAAGAAGAACAACTTATTGTAACACATAAGGCTAATTGACTAATTTTTTTTTTGCCCAAGATGTACTTTAGACAAATATCATTTTTAATTGAATTATAGTATTTGATACATGGAAAAACCGAGAGTTCGCTTTGCGCCGAGTCCTACTGGGGCTTTACATATTGGTGGGGTTCGTACAGCTTTATATAATTATCTACTAGCTAAACGCTTCAATGGTACTTTTATTTTACGGATTGAGGATACCGATCAAACCCGTTATGTTCCGGGTGCTGAAAAGTATATTATCGACTCCTTAGAATGGTTAGGACTAAGCATAGATGAAGGTCCTGGACAGGGTGGAGAATATGGTCCCTATCGACAATCCGAGCGGAAAGCACTATACGGAAAATACGCCCAACAACTCATCGATAATGGCCATGCCTACTATGCCTTTGATACACCTGATGAATTGGACAAACGGCGAGAAGAAGAGAAAGAAAAAGGCAAGCATAGCTTTAAATATGATGCCGGTATGCGCATGAGTATGCGCAATAGTCTCAGCCTACCCGCAGCGGAAGTGGAACAACTCTTGTCTAGCGAAGCGCCCTATGCTATTCGCTTGAAGATACCAACAGATGAGGTGGTCCTAATCAATGATATCGTTAGGGGGGAGGTTCGTTTCCAAAGTAATGAACTCGATGATAAGATTATTTTGAAAGGAGACGGGATGCCTACCTACCACTTGGCTAATATCGTGGATGATCATTTGATGAAGATCTCTCATGTGATTAGAGGAGAAGAATGGCTACCCAGTACCGCCCATCATATATTGCTATATCGAGCCTTAGGATGGGAAGAGACTATGCCTGTTTTTGCCCACCTTCCGCTTATCCTAAAGCCGAATGGCAAAGGAAAATTGAGCAAGCGAGATGGCGACAAATTAGGGATTCCTGTCTTCCCCCTATCGTGGGAAGGGGCAACAGAAGAAGAATCTTTTAAGGGTTTCCGGGAGTTTGGTTTCTTACCACAAGCTGCACTCAATTTCTTAGCCTTTTTGGGTTGGAATCCCGGTACGGAGCAGGAGATGTTTTCCTTAACTGAATTGTGTGAGGCTTTCTCACTAGAAAAGATAGGTAAAGCAGGAGCAAGGTTTGATATCGATAAGGCAAAATGGTTTAACCAGCAGTATATCATAGCGCAAAACAATGCGACTTTGGCAGAGATGGTTCGTCCTATGATCGCCGCGAAAGGATTCAGCCCTAATACGGCTTTTCTGCAGACTTTCTGCGGGATGATGAAAGAACGAGTGACCTTGTTGCCCGATTTCTGGACAGCAGGCTATTACTTCTTTTCTAACGAACTAGAATATGATGCTAAAACCGTTAGAAAAAAATGGAAACCTGAAAACAAAGCCTTTTTTGCTGAAATAAAACAACTATTAGCCAGCCTTGATCCGTTTGAAGCAGCTAATATCAAAACCACAATTGTTGGGCACATGGAGGCTAATGAACTCGGCTTCGGTGATGTACTTCCTATTGTGCGTGTAGCGGTTTCTGGGACGGTGAAGGGGCCAGATATCTTTGAAATAATGGAATTATTAGGCCGAGAAGAAATACAAGTTCGCTTGGCAAAAGGCTTTGCTACGTTTGATGAAATGAAGGCGCCTTCAGCATAAATGTTTAGGTCTGTATAGGCTGACAATGCAAGACTTTAGCAAGTAATGCTAGTATTTTCTAGCATAGCTGTTGAAGTCTTGCTTTTACATACAATGGTAAAACATGCCATCGTGAAAAAGCAATAAGATTTGTGAATGATCGCATTGTACTATATTTGCATGTAAAGATAAAACCTCTAAATTTTGTACCCACAAACCCTATAAAGATGCCAAAGAAAAAGAAACAGGAAAAAAAGCCAGATGTACATGACAAGTTAAAAGGCTTTGATATTAAGATTAATGAATTTGGAGAGATAAAGACCAATCTAGAGATTGAACGTTTGAATCAATTTTTGGATGACAACGTAGAAGATAAAAAATTACGAGATAGAGAAGATCAGACCCACCGCACAGAAGAAGAATAGAGCAAACTACTGGACATTTTTTGTGGAAAAGTTTAAAACCCGAGGTGTTTAATGGCAATTTCCTTGGCCTAAACAGGTAAACCTTACACGATTAAACCCACGCGTCCAGCACTATGTAAATAACAGCATTTAAGGCCCAAATTTGCTGGAAAACAATGGTTTCCTAAATATTTTACCCTGGCTAATGCTTTCAATTAGTCAATATTTAATAATTTGCATCCCTGTATAGATGACAAAAACCGATTCCCCATGAACACAATTCCAGATTCCACCTCAAGCGTCTGCGCTTCCCGTATTACTACCTTCACTTATAGACACCACTAAAAATATTGCTCGAATTACCACTTATAATCCCTTGATTAAACATACTAATATGAAGAACTATTTACAGTACAGGGTACAGCTGATCCTTTGGCTCTGCCTATCTTGTATAGTTTTCTCTACCGTCAACCTAGCTGCGACAACAAGTACAGATTCTGCTAAATCTAAGCCTTCTGTCAGCGAAAAAGCGGTTAACCCACCTGTTTTCACAGACACTAAACCCGATGATGTCACTATTAGCTGCCTTACAGACTTACCGCCCAAGATAAGTTTGATGGCTACTGATGATACTGACCCATCTTTTCCGAAAGCGATAGCACCGGTGGACAGTCCCGACTCCTCTGCCGTTAATATCTGCACAGGAGGGACAATAGTAAGGACTTGGACGGCAACAGATATGGATGGTAATATGACCGCTGTATCTCAAACCATTACTATTTCTCCAGATACCGAAGGGCCGATACTTCCTATACCCTCCTTCAGAGATACAGTCGCTTGTGAACTGAGTAAAGTAGACGCCGCGCCCGGTGCCTTTCGATATGATATCTGGCTCAATTCGATCCGTTTAGCGGTTGGTACCAATCTAGCATTTAGTACCGAATGTGCCGGTCCAACTGGACAAACCGACAATGCACCGGCCACCTTTACGGAAGATTGTGCCACGGTGAATGTGGTCTTTACCTTGACGGATGCTTGTGGTAATACTTCACAGTTTGTTTCTACTTATACAACAATAGATACAGTGGGGCCAGAATTGATCGGTATTCCTACTGAGCCCAACCTTGTCCTCTCTTGCGATGATCCGATCCCTCCTTTTCCTACGGTCACCGCAGTGGATAACTGCGATAACTCCCCTGAATTAAATTTTTCAGAAACCAATAGCCAAGTACAGGATGGCTCCTGTTCTGAGTATGAATATAGTATCATCAGGACCTGGATGTCGGCCGATAATTGTGGAAATACGACGATCTTCAAACAAACGATATCAATTGAGGATGATAATGCACCTACCTTTACGGTGCCCGACAATATTACCATCGATTGTACCCAAGACCCGACTGATTTAAGCATTACGGGAGATGTACTCGATGCCATGGATAATTGTACGCCCACAGATAGTGTCCGTCTCTTTTTCACGGATACAGAGGAAGCGGGTAGTTGTATTCATAATAGAACTATTGTACGTACTTGGCGAGCACGAGATTTGTGTGGTAATGTAACAGGTAAAATACAGACCATACTCGTAGCGGATCAGCAGAAGCCTACTTTTGAGGTTCCTGCTGATATAACGGTAGACTGTAATCAAGCCAATGATCTTAGTGCGACTGGAGAGCCAACTAATGTGTTGGACAATTGCGACAGCGCACCGCTTGTCACTTTTTCTGATGTTGTCGTAGATGGACTATGTGCTGATGATAGGACCATACGCCGGACCTGGAAGGTGACCGATGTATGTGGCAATTTCACGGAACTAGATCAGTTGATTACAGTGAATGACGAATCCGCACCTACTTTTGAACAAGAGGCGCAGGACCTGAGTGTATCTTGTTTGGATGGCACGGATTTGCAGCAAGTCTTTATGACTTGGATTGATGATAGAGCGGGTGCGAATGCAGAAGACAATTGCGCAGACGCGGAAGAACTCACCTGGATTGCGGTCAACGCTGGCACTAATAACTCACCCAGTTTGCCTGATTTTTCTTGCCCAGCAGCTAGTGATACTTTGCTCCGTCAAGCGGTAGATTTTATCGTAGAAGACCTTTGCGGAAATCGCGATACCAGTACCGCCATTTTTTCTTTTGTAGATAACAACCCACCAGTGCTTGTCTGCCCAGAAGATATTACGATCAATATAGATGGAGGGAATTGCGACGCAACGGTCAGCCTTGTTCCGCCGCAAATCACAGAAGAATGTGATATTTCTAGTAGTCAGTCTATTTCTATTAACGCCAGCGCGCCGATCACTTCGGATGCCGAAGTAGGAGAAGAGGGTGATATACCGGTTAATGCAATTGACTTAACATTACTGCTCACACAAAATTTACCCGTAACCGCTTCTGCTGATGGTACACTAAGTATCAGCTTGACCAGTGTAGATGGAGAAGAAGCTAACGAATTTTTCAATGTATTTGGAGAAGATGGGACTTTATTGGGGACCACTGCGCTGACCGACAGCCAATGTGGCAACTCTATGCAGCAGTTTACCATTCCTGCCAACTCCTTTAATACATGGGCTTCGGATGGTCAGATCCAAATTCGACTAGAACCTAATATTCCGGCAGATTTAGAAGGTAAGTTTGCCATCAATGCCATCTGTACGCCAATGGGTATGGTGAGCGCCACCTTAGATATTGAAGGCAAAGCATTAGATGGTATATCCTATAGTTACCAGATTGATCAAGGTAGTAAAGTTCCAGTATCCCCCATCAGCACCCAAATGGTAACGCTCGATGCAGGTATGCATATGGTTACCTACTTTGTAAGTGATTGTGCAGGCAATGTAGACAGCTGTTCTTATGCCATTAATGTGATAGACGATGAACCGCCCGTGCTAACTTGTCCGGATGATATCATCATGAGCTTGGCTGTAGATTCTTGTCAAAAGACCGTTACCTTACCTTTACCCGTCACAGTGACAGATAATTGTAATGCCTTTGGAGAATATAGTCAGCGACTTCCACTAGATACTGCTAGCGCACTTATCCCATTCACGCTCGATCCTAACCTTTCGGATTTTGTAGCGAATGAGCGGGTTTTTAATTTCAATTCAGTCGCCGCGAATGCGATCGGCCCTGCCAGTTTCACCCTGAGTTTCCAAGGAGACTTTAATACAACAGGAGCTTTCGTGGAGGTTTTCGGTGAGGATGAAAGTCTGTTGGGACAATCGACGGTGGGTGACGCTGACTGTTCAACACCAGGACTATTAACGATCATGATCCCTGCAGCGACTTTTAATGCCTGGGCCATCGATGGTGTCCTAAGTCTACGCGTAGCTCCTAAAGAGGTTGTCGTTCCACCTGGAGTAGCAGGAGATGGTATCAATCCTTGTGATTCAGATGCTGTGACTGCAAATGGAGATAATGATGGGACGAGTTATATGTTTGGAACCTTAAACTATAGCAGCCTAACACCGTCTTATTATGCCGAGGGTGCTACGACCCTACCACTCACCATGATGGAAGCTCCGGCTTTATCTCCTACTCATACTTTCAATTTAGGCGATACGGAAGTATTCTATATCATTGCTGATGGCAGTGGCAATCCAGATACCTGTAGCTACATGGTGACGATAGAAGACACCACTCCACCGACTGCCAATTGTCAATCTATTGGTAATTTAAGTATTAATCCATCCGGACTGGATGTTGAAGTCTTCGATGTGTCAGATGTCAATTTGGGTAGTTTTGACAATTGCTCCATTGATACGATGTTTATTACGCCTAGCAGTTTTAGTTGTTTAGATGCAGGCAGTACGGTAGATATTGTTTTAACCGTTAGAGATGGAGCGGGTCTAGAATCTACCTGCGCCACTACCTTTGGCCTAACCCTCGAACGGCCAGCACCGCTTGCCACACCTAATCTTTGTGGTGGAGATACACTCTTTCTTTTTGCCAACCCACCTGGACCTGGCAGCCAGGCCTATACCTATGAATGGTATTTAAACGATATATTTTTCTCCGCAGAAGAGAATCCCGTGATACCTGATGTAAATACCGACCTATCGGGTGTTTATAAAGTAGTGATTGAAGGAATAACCGGATGTCAATCTGAAGGGACGGTTCTAGTTGATATTGAAGAGATTACCTATCGCCCCGCTATCTCAACCAATAGCTCTATTTGTAGTGTGGATGATATAGTACTGGGTGTAATGGATCTTCCCCCCGATAATGATGTAACTTATCATTGGTACAGGGGCGCTCCGCCCAACGGAACATTATTGAGTTCCACTGCTGTCCCTTCTTTTACAATACCTGGTCCCCATGATCTAGGCTTTAGCGATTTCTATTTGATTGTAGAAGCCAACGAATGCACCTCTGCCCCTTCTAATGTTCAACGCATAGAGACCATCGAAAAACCCATTGTGCAGTTGACTTTCTCAGATACAACCATCTGTGAAGGAGAGACGATCAATCTTGGGACATCGACAGTTGGGACAGGCTTGGTTTATGCTTGGTCGGGACCCAATGATTTTGTGTCGGCAGAGCAATTCCCACAAATCGGCCCCTTGGGTGAATTAGATGAAGGGTTCTATAATTTAGTAATCAGTAAAGATGGCTGTAGTTCTGATCAAATGAGCGTAGAGTTGAATATAAAAGCTAAGCCAGCCACTCCTAATATAGCTAATAATGGCCCTATTTGTCGCGATAATACCTTAAGTTTTTCTACCCTAACCACTGGCGTGAGTGCCTTTCATTGGATACAAGAAGGGAATGGTGAATTTGTCACGACTAACCCGAGCTTTAGTATTCCCAATGCAGATGAAGGCGATGCTGGTGCTTGGCAATTGTTTGTCATAAGAAATGGCTGTGAATCGGATCTTTCCAATCCCACACAGGCCGTAGTCAATCCTCGGCCCACTGCGGGCGCAGCGGCAATACCCAATCCAGTTTGTCAAGGTGGAGATATTGCACTGCAGGGTATATCTGATTTAAGTGGTGTGATCTATCAGTGGACGGGACCTGGACTGGAGAGTCAACAGACCATTCAAAATCTAACGATAGGTAATGCTTCTTTCTTGGATCAAGGTAATTATGACTTGAAAGTTACTTCCTTGGCGGGTTGTGCGGATACGGCTTCCGTTTTTGTGCAAGTCTTGGATGGTATCTCCCAAGTCGATCTGAGTTATTCTGCTCCCAATTGTTTTTATGCACCGACTAATGTAGAGCTTACTGCTTTGACTTTCCCACCGGATAATGGAAATTTCTCCTATTCCTGGTCTGGTCCAAATAACTTTCAGTTTGAAGGAAGTGTCGCTACCATTCCAGCTGCTACGGGTGCTCAATCTGGCACCTATTCAGTGACAGTTACCACCAATGAAGGATGTTCTGTGGTAGAAACGCTATTTGTCGAACTACAAGATGCTCCTGAGCGCCCCATGAAACCATTCACGCAAGATGGAACTTCTTCCTTTTGTAATGGCGATAGGATTACCTTATTTACTACTGATTACAATATCCCAGGACGGGAGGTGACCTATTTCTGGAAAAAAGGCAATGGCTCCATGGTGACTACCACCGATAGGATGCTAACAATTGATGATGCGGGTCTGACTGACGATGGAGACTATGAAGTATATGTTGTGATTGACGGCTGTCCGTCCTTAGAGTCGGAATTAAGCACTATTACGGTGCACCCCATTCCAAATATCGAAGCCTCTTCTAATACGCCTGTATGTCGAGGGGATAATATTCGCTTATCGGCCACATCAAGTGATGGGGCAGGTTATATATGGAGTGCTGATGGATTTGAATTTAGTTCTTCCGTGCAATTCCCTTCCTTTAACTCAGATAACCAGCCTGGTGAAGATGGTACCTATAAAGTTGTAGCGGTGGTCAATGGTTGCCCATCGGATACGGCACAAGTAGCCATGAAAGTAAAGGCCCGTCCGAGTATTCCAATGGTCAGCAATGATGGACCACATTGTATTAGCAACCCCGAAGCGGTCCTTAACTTATCCTTGAGCAATTCTAGTCTGACCCCTGGGGCCACCTATAGCTGGTTCGATCGATTTTCTATTATACCACTTGAGACACCAGACACTAGTCGCACTTTTGCTTTCACTGATTTCACCAATTATACATCAGATGGAGTATTCCCATTTTATGTATCAGCTACCTTAGACGGTTGTAGCTCGACCAGAAGTGATACTACCTTTGCACAGCTCAATTTAGTCCCGTCTAGCCAGGCTTTTGCAGGGATAGATACATCTATTTGCGTAGGGACCCATATGCTCAATGCGGAGATGCCATCTATAGGCACGGGGCGCTGGTCCTTGGTATCAGATGATATGGGAATTACCATTGCGAATCAAAATGAAGCCAGCACCAATGTAAATGGACTAGTAAGGCAAGAAGAAGCATACATTTTCAGATGGACCCTATCTAATGGCGCTTGTGTTAATTACTCTGCTGACGATGTCGAGATAGCTGTTCGTCAAGGAGAAACAGCGGTAGCAGGGGATGATATACTGGCTTGTGAGGATGAGGTTGTCAACCTAGGCGCAACGCCTCCCTCTGAATTGGGAAGTATTGGGACCTGGTCACAACCTGAAGCACAACGTATCCTTGGCGTGAAAATAGATAGCGACACCATGGCTTCCAGTCTAATCACTGGACTCGAACCAGATAACGTCTATATTTTCACCTGGACCATCAATACCGTCTGTGGCCGTGATAGCTCCGATGTTTTGGTTATTATTTCTGATCCGAAACCATTTGCAGGAGATGATATCATTGCCTGTAATGATGCAGGTATTAGTCTGCTAGAGGCGCTGCCTCCTACCGTAGGTAGTCAAGGATTATGGTCTACAATTAACCCTGATATTATTATTGATGATATAGATAATCCGCTGACTGATGTCAGTAGGTTATCACCCGGAGAAAATCTTTTCATTTGGACCATTGATGAAGGATTTTGTGGGGAAGGATCACGAGATACGATCAACGTATTTTATAAAGAGAATCCCATTGCCAATGCCGACATTATTTCGATAGATTTTCAGATGGATGCAGAACTAGATCTTATTTCCAATGACTTTCTAGTTCCTAATACACAAATACAAATAGTAGATCCTCCCAAGGAGGGCATGATCGATGTTGATGCTGATGGCCGGGTGGTTTATACCCCACCAGCCAACTTTGTAGGTACGATCGAGTTTACCTATCAATTGGTAAGTGAGGGGTGTGAAAACCCAACGGCATTAGTGACATTGATTGTTGGAGGAGACGCGAGCTGTAAGGCTCCTTCGATTATTACACCGAATGGAGATGGCATTAATGATGCTTTCGTCGTCCCTTGTTTATTGGATCAATCGGCCTTTAGTGCTAGTCAGGTTACGATTTTTAATCGCTGGGGAGATGAGGTTTTCAAATCAGGCGCCCCTTACAACAATGACTGGCAAGGTACCTACAGTGGAGAAAATCTCCCAGATGGCACCTACTTCTATATCATCGAATATGGAGGTGGCCGCGAATCGACTAATGGTTTTGTTTTGATCCAACGCTAAAATCACCCTATGAATTTCAGTCATATGAAAAAGCTATATATTCTTCCGCTAATTCTACTATTTGCATTCCCTATTCTTGCCCAGCAAGAAGACCAGTTTTCACAGTTCATGTACCACAAAATGGGCCTAAACCCAGCTTATGCGGGTAGCAATGACGGTACATGCATCACAGCATTGGTCAGAAACCAATGGCTTGGCCTCGAAGGGGCACCAGAGTCACAACTGGTCACCTTTAATTCTCCCTTATGGGGAAAAAGGCTAGGTGTAGGAGCTACTGTGCATCGACAAACCCTCGGTGTATCGGAAATGCTCACTGCTGAATCGGCCTATGCTTATCGCCCAAATCTTGGGCCAGGAACCTTAAGTATTGGCCTGATGGCCTCTGTTCGTTTTTTGAGAATCAACTATAGCCAGACAGAAGCTATACAATCTAAAGATATTGATGGAGCAATCCCTGCCGATTTACAAAGCAAGTTTGTACCCAACTTTGGTTTTGGTATTTATTATAGTAGCAAACGCTTCTATTTAGGGTTCTCCTTGCCTCGTTTACTTGAAAATAATATCGATTTAGCCGATGGAGATGTCACTATTTCCAAAGAAGTGCGTCACATATATACAATGGCTGGTCTTTTATTTGATTGGGGAGACAATGTTCAGGTACAGCCGCAAGTTTTATTAAAGTATGTCGACGGAACGCCCTTTGATGGAGATGTCAATCTCAACTTTATCTTCAAGAATAAAGTAACAGCCGGTTTGGGCTACCGATTGGGCGGATCAATCAATAGCGGAATCGGAGAATCTGCCATTTTATTACTTGGCGCACAGGTGTCAGAGAGTTTATTGATCGGGATTTCTTACGATGCAACGCTTTCAGAATTACGCACGTATAACAGTGGAAGTATAGAAGCGGTGGTACGTTATTGTATTGGCGGACAATCTGAAGGCGACAGCTTCGTCA
This sequence comes from uncultured Lewinella sp., assembly GCA_913060855.1. Lineage (GTDB taxonomy): Bacteria > Bacteroidota > Bacteroidia > Chitinophagales > Saprospiraceae > DT-111. The sequence continues at coordinate 14,641 of CAJXUM010000026.1, forward strand.
GTCCCCGTTTCTTTTAAGTACTAGCTCAGAAGTGTCCGCGGTAATTTCTTCTACAAAACCAATTGGAACAAATGATGGCTAAGTTATTCTACCCATTAGTGATTTTATGCCTACTCCCCTTGTTGCTTCCCGCCCAAAGGAAGAATAAGAAATTTGAAGCCCTCTATGGCCGAGAAGATTATAGGCGTGATATCAGCTTATCTAATGCCAGCAATATCAATACGGATGGCATGGAATTTTCTCCGGTACTGTACAACAATGGAATTGTATATGTATCGCGAAGAAAAAATGGGCCAGTGGATGAAGAAACAGGGCAAACTTTTTATGAACTTTTCTATGCCGAATTGGATCCTAATGGACAACCGTTAAA
>CAJXUM010000027.1 GCA_913060855.1 uncultured Lewinella sp.
GAGATCAGCCTCGGTCTCGTGGGCTCGGAGATGTGTATAAGAGACAGCCTATATATATGATCATTGAGCAAATTTATACGGGATGTCTAGCACAGGGAGCCTACTATATCGAGAGCGAAGGAGAAGCGGCTATTATTGATCCATTACGAGAATCAAAGCCCTATTTGGAGAAGGCTCAACAGCAAGGAACTAGCATCAAATATATTTTCGAAACCCACTTTCATGCCGACTTTGTGTCGGGTCATCTCGACTTGGCCAAAAAAACCGGGGCTAAGATTATCTATGGCCCTAATGCCGATACGGCTTATGAAAAGCACTTAGCTACCGATGGGGAGGAATTCAAATTGGGAAAATTGACAATAAGGGTACTGCACACCCCTGGGCATACGCCAGAAAGTACGACTTATTTGCTACTAGACGAAAACGGAAAGGAATATGCCATTTTCACCGGTGACACCTTATTCATTGGAGATGTTGGTCGACCCGACTTGGCACAAAAAAGTGGGGAGATAACGAAAGAGGATTTGGCAGGGTGGCTTTTTGATAGCCTCCGTAACAAGATAATGACGTTGCCTGATGAGGTATTAGTTTACCCAGCACACGGAGCAGGATCGGCTTGTGGTAAAAACATGAGCTCCGAAACCTGGAGTACGCTTGGCCTGCAGAAAGAGACCAATTATGCACTCCGAGCGGATATGAGTAAGGACGAGTTTATTAAAGAGGTTACCGACGGTTTATTGCCACCACCACAGTATTTTGCCAAAAATGCCAAGATGAATAAGATGGGCTATGAGAGCATAGATGCGGTGATGGAAAAAGGAGCGGTGGCCTTGTCGCCGGCAGCCTTTGAAACCATTGCAAATGAAACAGAAGCACTGGTATTAGATGTGCGTTCGAAAGAGGAATTTGTAAAAGGATTTATACCTAATTCTATTTTTATTGGCCTTGATGGCACCTTTGCTCCCTGGGTTGGAGCCTTGATCATAGACCTCAAGCAGCCTATTTTAATCGTGGCACCAGTAGGCCGAGAAGAAGAGACGGTAAAACGTTTAGCTAGAGTTGGGTATGATAATTCGATTGGTTATCTCGAGGGTGGATTTGAAAGCTGGAGGAAATCCGGAAAGGAAATAGATCAGGTAGAAACGATTGATGTGGCTACCTTAGCCAAGCGATACCAAGACGCACCGGACATCAATATTCTCGATGTGAGAAAACCGGGTGAGTGGAGTGGTGAGCATATTGAAACAGCGCAGCATTTTGCCTTGGATTTTATCAATTCTAACATGAGTGAAATCCGTCCTGACAAAGCTTACTATATGCATTGTCGTAGTGGATTCCGCTCTACAGTGGCGGCTTCTATCTTGAAAGCCAGAGGGTATGAGCAGCTCATTAATATACACGGTACCTTCAGTGATATTGCAGCTTCAGGCATTCCAACTACTGCCTTTGTTTGTCCGTCTACAAAAGAAGCCGAGGCGTAGGGTAATCGAAAGGCAAAACTAGACTGTTTTCGGGCTCAGCCTAGCGTGGCTGGCCCCACTATATCGGAACAAACTAACCCAATTATTCAATAAAGATGAAATACGGATTTGTAATCGACAATAGAAAGTGTATCGGTTGTCATGCCTGTACAACTGCTTGTAAATCCGAGCATGAAGTACCAGTGGGTGTCAATCGGACCTGGGTAAAGCAAGTCGAAAAGGGAGAATTTCCTGACACTCGGCGGTTATTTTCAGTGATGCGTTGTAATCATTGTACAGATGCTCCCTGTGTTGAAATTTGCCCCACCGAAGCCTTGTTCTTTAGAGAAGATGGCATTGTTGATTTTGACAAAGATCGATGTATCGGTTGCAAATCTTGCATGCAGGCTTGTCCGTATGATGCCTTGTACATTGATCCGGCTACTAAGACTGCTGCCAAGTGTAATTATTGTGCACATCGGATTGATGTGGGGCTTGAACCTGCCTGTGTAAATGTTTGTCCAGAGCAAGCCATTATCTCAGGGGATATGGAGGATGCTCAATCTGAAATTGCTCAATTGTTAGCGCGACAGCAGGTAACGGTGAGGAAACCGGAAAAAGGAACCCAACCCAACCTATTCTATATCGATGCGGATGAATCTTCATTGAACCCGTCTGCTACGCCAAATACAGGTGACCATATATGGAGTTCACAAAGTATGGGCGTCGGACATTTTGCCAAAGAAGCCGAAAAAATGGCTTTCTCAAATGGGGATGTGGTGGCCGCCTTGTTGGAAGCCAATGAGCAGTATGATAGTGCCAGTCAAATAGCAGCGAACGGGCCCAAAAAATCGGTAGAAGTGCTAATGGGGAAAGAGGCCCGGCGTGTTTATGATACTCCAAGGAAAGGAATATTATGGGGTTGGGAAGTGTCAGGTTATGTGGTGACCAAAGCGATTGCTGCGGGAGCCTTCATTGTTCCTTCTCTCGCCGCCATCTTCGGTTGGGGACAGGTTAGTGTCAGTACAGAGTGGCAGGGGATTGGGATCGCTTTACTTTTCTTACTCGCTACGGGTATTTTGCTAGTCATGGACTTAGATCAGCCCAAGCGTTTTCTATATGTCTTATTGCGACCTCATTGGAGTTCCTGGTTGGTGAAAGGTGGATATGCCATCACGGTGTATGGAGGATTGCTTACTGCACTGGCAGTAGCTATGTTCTTTCGCTGGGATGTGCTGCAATTTGTCTTTGCCGTTTCGGCCCTACTGACGGCTGTCCTCGTGGCTATTTATACGGCTTTTCTTTTTGCGCAAGCAAAGGGCAGAGACTTTTGGCAAAGCCCCAATCTGGCTTTCCATATGCTAGTACACAGTTTGATGGCTGGCGCTGCGATCTTTCTATTATTAGATTTATTTACTGAAACTTCAGCCAGCTGGACTAGCTATCTGACTTATATGCTTTACGGTAGTATCGGGTTTAATCTTTTTGCCTTATGGCTGGAAGTAAATATTACTCATCCGACAGAAGATGCTAAACGTACGGTCAAAATGATTACAAAGGGGCGTTATGCCAGACTGTTTTACTGGGGCGTTATTTTTATGGGTAACCTTTTGCCGGTGGGACTATTGCTAGTTGGCGGTGAGCAGACTGTTATTTTGGCAATAGCCGGGGCCTTGGTAATCGCCGGTATTTATATTACTGAACACATATGGGTGGAGGCTCCGCAGCGGATTCCATTGACTTAGTATGACTCATCTCAAAGCGAATATAACATGGCAAAGAAGCATTCCTTCATAGAAAATATAGCAGAAAAATTGGGCCTAATCCCCAATTTAAACGAAGATAGAAGTCCGAATATCCCTCGCCTGACGGAAGAAGGACAGCTCACTGCTTTTCCCCCACCCGAACAATGGGATGATTGGACAGAGTACGAAGCAACGGAACATCCCAAGCGCGAGAAGCGAAATTATACGATTGTTCCCACTACCTGTTTCAATTGTGAAAGTGCTTGTGGCCTAACCGCTTATGTAGATAAAGATACGAACCGTATTCGCAAGTTTGAAGGCAATCCCTACCACCCCGGTAGTCGAGGAAGGAACTGTGCAAAAGGACCTGCTACGATTAATCAAATTACCGATCCCGATCGAATTTTATACCCACTAAAAAGAGTAGGTGCCCGAGGGGAAGGAAAGTGGGAGCGGGTTAGTTGGGACGAAGTATTAGATGATATTGCGGGGCGTATTCGCAAAGCGCTGCAAGAAGGAAGAAATAATGAAGTGGCCTATCATGTGGGGCGACCCGGTCATGAAGGTTACACTAATCGGGTACTCCAGGCTTGGGGTGTCGATGGGCATAATAGCCATACCAATATTTGCTCCTCTGGTGCTCGATTCGGTTATAACATATGGTACGGCCACGACCGGCCATCACCTGATCACGCCAATGCTAAATTTATTCTACTCATTTCAGCACACCTAGAGAGTGGGCACTATTTCAACCCGCATGCTCAGCGCATCATCGAAGCCAAAATGAAAGGGGCGAAATTAGCCTGTATGGACCCACGCCTGTCCAATACCGCAAGTATGTCCGATTACTGGATGCCAACTTATCCAGGTTCGGAAGCAGCAGCCTTGTTGGCGATGGCAAAGGTGATTCTGGATGAAGGATTATACAATAGAAAATTTCTCGAAGAGTGGACCAATTGGGAATACTACTTGCAGGAAAAATATCCGGAAGAGGCAGTAACCTTTGAGAACTATATCCTCAAAATGCGAGCAGAGTATGAAATGTATACGCCTGCTTTTGCTGCCGAAGAAACTGGCGTACCTGCTGAAACAATAGTAGAAGTTGCGCGAAAGATAGGAGAGGCTGGTGAATTTTTTTCCACGCACAATTGGCGGAGCGCCGCTAGTGGTAACCTCGGGGGCTGGTGCGTATCACGCGCGCTGCATTTCTTGAATGTACTCACTGGAAGTGTGGGAACAGTAGGTGGAACCTCTCCCAATAGCTGGAATAAGTTTAAGCCTAAGTTTTTTGATACGCCACCTGCGCAGAAGTTTTGGAATAAAATGCATTTTCCAAATGAATACCCATTGTCTTTCTTTGAAATGAGCTTCCTTTTACCTCACTTTCTAAAAGAAGGAAGAGGAAAGATGGATGTCTATTTCACCCGCGTATTTAATCCGGTGTGGACTTATCCCGATGGGTTCTCTTGGGTAGAGGCCTTGTCAGATGAATCCAAGATAGGAATGCATATTGCCATGACACCTACCTGGAACGAAACCGCCTTTTTTGCGGATTATGTACTGCCTATGGGGCATTCGGCCGAACGCCATGACCTCAATAGCTACGCTACGCACTCGGGTATGTGGATAGCCTTCCGACAGCCGGTGTTGCGAGAAGCGGCGCGCAGAGCGGGCAAAGAGGTGACCTTTACCTATGAGTCTAATCCCGGAGAAGTTTGGGAGGAGGATGAGTTTTGGATTGAGCTAAGTTGGCGCATTGATCCAGACGGAAGTTTGGGTATCCGAAAGCATTTCCATTCCCCTTATCGCAAAGGAGAGAAAATCAATATAGACGAATACTATCAGTACATCTTTGAACATACCAAGGGCTTGCCAGCTGCCGCTAAAAAAGAAGGCTTGACTGAACTCGAGTACATGCGCAAGTACGGTGCTTTTGAAGTGGAAAAACACAGCTATCAAAAACACTTACATCCTGTACCTGAAGCGGATCTAGAAGGAAGTGAGGTAGATGAACGCTCTAAGGTAATACGCAAAGCCGGTAAAGAAATAGGGGTGATGATAAATGGAAAGGCCGTTGTTGGTTTTCCAACACCTTCCAGGAAAAATGAGTTTTATTCACAAACCATGATTGATTGGGGTTGGGGAGAATACGCCATTCCCACTTATATCAAAAGCCATATTCATCCCGAAAAGCTAGATAAAGAAAAAGGCGAATATTGCCTGCTTCCCACTTTTCGACTCCCTACGCTGATTCATTCTCGTTCGGGTAACGCGAAATGGCTGACAGAAATCTCCAATCGAAATCCAATATGGATGCACCCGGAAGATGCCAAACGTTGGGGCTTCCAAACCGGCGATTTGGTAAGACTCAATACCGATATCGGTTACTTTATCGATAAGGTGTGGGTGACGCAAGGAATGAAGCCGGGCGTAATCGCTTGCTCCCACCACTTGGGGCGCTGGCGACGACGACAAGATGCCGGCAATCGCTGGGCCACCAATACCGTTTCGATTGCCAATGATGGCAATGGAGGCTGGAAAATGCAAACCCTCTCAGGTGTGAAGCCTTTTGATAGCAAAGATCCTGATAGCAAGCGTATTTTTTGGACTGATGGTGGCGTGCATCAGAATATCACGCATGCGGTTCACCCCGATCCCATCAGTGGTATGCACTGTTGGCACCAAAGAGTACGGATTGAAAAGCCACATGAAGGGGATAAATACGGCGATCTTTTTGTGGACACCAACAAGTCATTTGAAAATTACAAAGAATGGCTAGCTATGACCCGTCCAGCACCTGGTCCAGGTGGCCTTCGTCGGCCCCTGTGGTTTAAACGGCCATTGAAACCAGGCAAAGATTTGTACTATCTCGATGAAGATGGAAACACCAAATCGCCAGATTCCGCTAGCAATAAAAGTCCTACTGTCACAAAATAAATAAGTCAGCAGAAGTACCTGTAGTTTGAGTACACTTTTTCTTCTGATAAAGAAGATTTAGGGTATCTGTTTGGTATTATATGAATAAATGTTCATATCTTAGTATGTAATTATATTTGTGTAATGAATTAAGCGAATGTCAAAAGGGAGGGGCTTATCAAAGCCTTCAACTTTCAGCAGCTTAGCTGTAAGTACCTGATTAAATCTGGCTTTCGATTATGCTGTTCGCACAAGCTATTGACCATCCTTCAACCAGATATTATGGAAACAAACAACAAAGCCTCAGCTAGCTTTTGGCCAGATACCATGGCTGGAAAGCAAGTACAGACCAGGCTAGCGGATGACCGCACCCTCCAAGCCATTGATCATCTACTGGCAAGAATCGACACCTTAGAAGCCGCCGTTGACAAGCTGAGCACGCTGATGCACCAAGGCCCCGGACTAGTGGCCATGGCTGGCGATATGCTCGATGAAACTTACCGCAGCGCCGATGCAAGGGGTGTCTCTATTGAAGAGCGTCTTGGCACTGCCCTAGGTATGGCCGAAAAATTGACCGCACCTGCGATGGCTGAGAAATTAGATGGATTGCTCACTATTACTGATCAATTACCAGGACTCATCGCGATGACTATGGATACGTACGATGAAGGGATGAAGCAAGCTTTTGATAATGGCTTTGATCCTCGTACTTTAATGGAAACGGCGAGTGCAGCAAATACCGCCTTAACGAATGCCAAAGGCGAGCCGCCTGTCAAGGTCGGTGGGATTTTTGGTTTGCTGAGACTCCTAAAAGATCCAGATCGACAAAAAGGCCTGGGCTTCCTCATGAATTTCCTCAAACATTTCGGACGAAATATATAGTTGAGATGTCGAATATGTAAAGTTGCAAGCCTTTATAAAACAGGTGATTGCAGCTCAATGTGGTTTTTAAAAAATCCTAAAACAAAAATAGTATGGCTCATCATGAAGTACTCATCGTAGGTGGTGGTAGCGCAGGCCTTACCGTTGGCGCTATGCTCCGCAATAACGCTAATCCTCCTGGCGTAACCATCATTGATCCTAGTGAAAAACATTACTACCAACCGATATGGACCCTCGTTGGTGCAGGGGTGTTTCCGAAGGAGGTTTCGGAAAGAAAAGAAGCTGATTACATTCCACCTGGTGCAGAATGGATTAAAGATAGTGTAGCTACTTTTGATCCCGACAACAATAGTCTTACGCTAAAAAGTGGAAGCACGCATACCTATGATATACTAGTCGTTACCGCGGGTATTCAAATCAATTGGGACAAGATACCGGGCTTGGTAGAAAGTGTAGGGAAGGCCGGTACGGGTGTTTGTAGTAACTACTCCTATGATACGGTGGAAAGCACTTTCGAAAATATCCGCCAATTGAAGAAGGGAACGGCGCTCTTTACGCATCCATCTACCCCTATTAAATGTGGTGGAGCACCGATTAAGATCACTTATTTGGCTTCGGATCACTGGCGCAAAAATGGCGTAGCGGGTCATATTAAGAAGAAGTTTATCAAAGGAGGTCCTGGCATATTTGCAGTCAAAAAGTATGCTGATGCCTTGACCAAGGTGGCAGACCGATATGACATTGAGCGGGTTTGGAAAATGGATTTAGTGGCACTGCGACCTGATCAAAAAGAAGCTGTATTCAAGCACATGGAATCTGGTGAAGAAATCATCGAATCTTACGATATGATTCATGTTACGCCTCCTATGAGCGCGCCCGATTTTATTGCTAATAGCCCACTTGCAGCCGATAGCGGCTGGGTAGAGGTCAACAAAGAAACGACGCAACACCTTAAGTATTCCAATGTGTTTTCGCTGGGGGATTGCAGCAATTTACCTACTTCTAAGACAGGTGCTGCTATTCGCAAGCAGGCGCCTACTACGGCAGCCAATGTTATGGCCTACTTAGCAGGTGGCACTTTACCTAAGCATTATGACGGTTATACTTCTTGCCCATTAGTTACGGGCTATGGTAGCCTCATTTTGGCTGAGTTTGATTACAATAAGCAACCGATGGAGAGTTTTCCGTTCAATCAAGCTGAAGAGCGATACAGTATGTATGCTTTGAAAGCCTATGGCCTGCCTAAAATGTACTGGCATGGCATGTTGAGAGGCCGGGAATTCTAGTAATAAATTAAGATCATTTAATGAGATGTTTGGTACAGGACAGGAGCCCTTGGTTCCTTGTCCTGCACTTTTATGCCATACTACTAGATACTTAGAAGAGAGAAGACAGAAGAGAGAAGACAGAAAAGAGACTGCTGAAGTGGGGCTTTTGCCTAGCATCTAGCCGATCTCTCCGCTGTCGTCTCTGCCTAGCCGCAGGTGAGGTGTCCTCTGGGTTCTCACTTTGTCCTGTAATATGCTTTTATGCATCAGATGGCAGGCTATTTGATGACTAGGAAGGCATTCATGACTAGCCAAAAGCTACTGCGAGAAGGGCCATTAAGAAAGCTATTAATTCGATAATCTAGCCCCCATTCTATTTTGCGATTGTCATTCAGGTAGTAGCCGAGTAGGGGGACTAATCTTATTTCTAAATCTACTTCAGTAGCCTCCAAAGCGCCCAAATATTCGTGATTCACTTTGACATAAAACTCATTTTGATTAACAGATTGGCCATTGAGCGCGAAGTCGGTTGAAATTCGGTATCGTAGCCGGAATTCGGGCGGGCCTTCTGAGCCAAAAGTTTGATCGGTCGAAAAGCGATGAGCCAGTCGAAAGGTCTCATATCTCTGAACGATAGCCAATTGCTGTATGAAACGGTGATTGACTTCCTTTTCTCTCAGCCTGATCAAATAGCCTCCGGCAATAGACTTATTCGAACCGAATTGCTTAGAAACAATCGTGGAAAGATCAATCAAACTATGATCCAATGCCAGGGCAGCAGGTTCAGCAAAGGCTCCTTCTGCCATAATAAAGCGGGTTTCTGCCTTGTAATTCAAGCGCCATTGATCGGGCAGCTTTTGATTGACATTGATCGCTGGAAGTAAGCCTGCTCTATATGCACTTTGAGCCGATAGAAAGGTGTTGCTACTCCAGAAAAAGAGTAATAGCATCAGTAACTGCTTCATGGCTAATATTCCAGGTTATCGGTGTTTCGAAAGATGATCGTATTTTGCTGTTGTAGCTTTCCTTGTGCATCAAAAGTGTATTCGAACCAACGTGTTTGGCCTTCTTTTTTTCCCTTCAGCACGATTTCATATTGCGTAATGATCGATTCTTTTTTGCCCTTTCCTAGCAGGTAATCGAGTACAGCTGCTGTTTCGCCACTAAGCTGCTCTTGGACTTTACTGTACTTAAATCGATCAAATGTTTCCATTAAGTGCTGCTGAATGGCCGTTTGAATGGGCTTGGGGACCGCAGCCCATTTGATTTTTATTTCTACATCCTCTAGTTGCCCTAGGGTGTCAAACTCGATACTATATTTATGTTGATTATACCTAGTCTTGGCTTCATAAGATGAAGTTCTCAGCCCTTCTTCTTTGTACCATTTTATTTTTTTAGAAAAGGGGATAGCCGCAATAAATTGCTGCGCTGATAGGGGAACTTGGGCTAACTTAATCCGAGTCTCTTTTTCAAACTTTTGCTGCGCCGATAAAAAGGAAAAAGTAAAGCTGCACAACAGACTCAATAGTATGACTTTTCTTTTCATCCTATGATTTTGATTGATCAATTTTCTATTCCAATAAACGGGTATTGGAACGCTCTTCCTTATGTAGACAACTAAATCCGGATTTAGATTCATAGCGAACTTGTAAAACTAGGAATCAACTCATCAGTCCCTTTTTATAATTATCCAATAAAAAGCTATATAATTGGTGAGTTTTTGTAATATGGATTTGTACCGCATCAAACGCAAAATGACTGTCTATTGCAAATCCTAGAGACCAACAAAACCGTACCTTAATATCAATATTATGCAATTACCTTATAGCCTTCTTCTCTTATTGCTCTGCTGTTTGGCGTGCCAAGATAGACCAGTGAATGAATCTCAAACTAAGACGAATATGAGCTATACGGAACAACATCGCCCACAGTTCCATTTTACGCCTCCAGAAAAATGGATGAATGATCCCAATGGGATGGTCTTTTACGAAGGAGAATACCACCTTTTCTATCAATATTATCCGGATGGTACCGTTTGGGGCCCGATGCACTGGGGCCATGCCATTAGCACCGATTTGTTGCATTGGGAACATTTACCGATCGCTCTATATCCTGATTCTTTGGGTTATATATTTTCGGGTAGTGCAGTGGTGGATTGGAATAATACGAGTGGATTTGGCGTAGATGGTCAGCCACCTCTAATCTCCATTTTTACTTATCACGATATGGAAGGAGAGCGACAGAAAACGGAGACCTTCCAAAGCCAGGCTATTGCCTATAGTAATGACAAAGGACGAACTTGGACTAAATATGAAGGGAATCCGGTCATTTCTAATCCAGGAATCCGGGATTTTCGAGATCCGAAGGTGATCTGGGATGAAGATTCGGCGCAATGGGTAATGGTTTTCGCTGCGGGAGACCACGTTATGTTGTATGGTTCTCAGAATATGAAAGACTGGACTTTTTTAAGTGATTTTGGGCGGGAATGGGGCAGCCATGGTGGAGTTTGGGAATGTCCCGATTTATTCCCCATAACTATTGAGGATACGGGAGAAGAGAAGTGGGTATTACTGCTAAGTATCAATCCAGGTGGGCCTAATGGTGGTTCTGCTACCCAGTATTTCGTTGGTGATTTTGATGGCAAAGCCTTCACCTTAGATCCTTCCTTTATAGAAGCGCTAGGGCCAATAGATCAAGGGGAGAGTGAGGAGCCAGAAAAGGCGATATGGCTAGATTATGGGAGAGATAATTATGCTGGCGTTACTTGGTCGGATATCCCCAAAGCAGATGGCCGTAGGATCTTCATTGGTTGGATGAGTAATTGGGATTATGCTAGGGAGGTTCCAACTGAGAAATGGCGGAGTGCGATGACCTTGCCTCGAACCTTAAGCTTAGAAAATACAGCACAGGGTCCGCGTTTGTTTCAAGCTGTTGTTTCGGAAGTTGAAGGACTTACGAAGGAGATAAAAGCCTTTTCTTTTGACCAGCTAAACGGGGAGGAAGTTTTAACGGAAAGCAAAAAGTCAGCTACTAGTCAATGGCGGATTCAGCTACAAGCGACAGTTGCGGATTTAGAAAGCGCAGCATTGGAGATCAAACTAGTCAATGATTTAGGGGAGGAGTATAAGATTGGACTAGATGGAAAGACCAATCGTTTTTATAGTGATCGAACGAAAGCCGGTAAAATTAGCTTCTCCGAAAAATTCGCAGTAGGTAAGCACTGGGCAGATCGCCAAGGACAAAACCAGCAATTGGAAATAGATTTGATCATTGATAGAAGTTCTGCTGAATTACTAGCGGATCAGGGAGCAGTAGCCTTGACCGATCTTTTTTTCCCTACAGCCGATTTTACAAAAATCATGTTATCCGCTAGTTCAAACGTAACTAATATTAAGGGCAAAATTTATGAAGTGACTGGGGTGTGGTAGTTGTCAGCGCAAATCTTCTACGACCTATAGGGATCAAGCGTAATGATGGTTCCATCTTCACGATAGCTGATTTCAGCTAACTTGGCAGATCTCAAATGTGTGACGCCTTCCGATAAGATTGAATCATGATAAAAGAGGTACCATTTATTTTCGAACTCACAGATGGAATGATGGGAGGTCCAGCCGACCACAGGATTCAATATTCTACCCTGATAGGTAAAAGGACCATATGGGGTATCTCCGATCGCATAACAGATGAAATGAGTATCTCCCGTTGAATAGGAAAAGTAATACCGCCCTTTGTATTTGTGCATCCAGGCCGCTTCAAAAAAGCGTCTTTCATTATCCCCTGCCAACAGCACTTTTCCTTCTTGGTCCAAGATCTGTATTTCTGTTGGAGACTCCGCAAAGGATTTCATATCATCACTCATTCGGGCAACGATCGGGCCTAAGGCAGGCTGATCAAAATAGATGAATTGTTGTTTCTCGGGCTGGTAAGCGTTTAAGCCATGGCCGAAGGTGCCCAGCCAGATGGTGCCGTTAGCGTCTTCGGCGAAAGTTACGATACGATCACTGACTAAGGCTCCATTTGTACTTTTGCGCGTATAATTAAGGAAGCGATCTTCTCCTTTCTTTTTTAGAAACAGGCCACCGTCCCAACTCCCGACCCACAGGTTTTCTTTGCTATCGATGAAAACGGTCTGGACCGCAGCACTGGTAAGACCTGACCCTTGGTTTCTCTCTTCTGTAGCTAGGAAATGCGTGAATTTTCCTTTATCGACATCGTAATAATCTACGCCACCACTATCCATACCAATCCAAATATTACCTTTAGCATCGGAAACAATACCCGTCACCGAACCGGCTTCCAAAGAGTTGGTCTTTCCCAAAAGACTTTCGAAGCTGCTAAATTTCTTATGTCTCGGATCATATACATCTACGCCCTTATCATAGTAACCTACCCAAATACGGTCTTCTTTATCCGCCAGAAGTGACCAAATCGAGTTAGACTTTAAACCGTCTGGTGTGGCTTTGTCATGCAACAGATGTTTTACCAAATCTCCCCGCTCATTGAGGATAAACAGACCATCATTTTCCGTCCCACAAATAATATGTTGGTTCTGATCTGCGGTAATAGACAAGATTCTTTTTTGGCTAATGGGAAAGTGTTCCAAGAACTTTAAGGTGATTTCTTTGGCATTAATACAGGCCGTTTTGAAAACACCTTGGTCATGGCTACCCATCCAAAGGTTATCCAGTTCGTCGATCCAAAGGCTAGTCAATGAATGGCTAAGGGTCTGATTTTGATCATTGTTATAGATGATAGCATCTTGCAGTAGCCCTGTATCTGCATTGAATATTTTTAAGCCTTGGCTGGTAGCCGCATAGATGTGACCTTTGGCGCTTAGCTCGATATCTAAGACATTAATTTGCGCTTGGCTATTATTTTCATAGGGAATACTGGTGGCCAGTTTCGATCCTTTTTTCAGTAGAAAGAGGCCATAACGATTGGTCCCAATAAGTAAGTCTCCTGCTTGATTCTCGCATACGTCTACCACCGCTGGATCTTGTCCTAAACTGTCCCGGCCACTGCTAAAGTGGATGGCAATGAATCGGTTGAAGTTGGCGTCAAAAAGGTTCAAGCCATTCTCAGAACCAATCCAAATTTGATCTTTGCTATCTTTATAAATACAGTTAACTAGGTTGCTATTGATGGAAGTGGTATCGGCTGCTATGTGTTGAAAGGACAGGTAATCGAGCCCATCATATTTATAAATGCCTGCTCCGAAAGTGCCTATCCAGGAAAAGCCTAGGTGGTCCTGGACAATGGAATTGATGCCCCGCTTAGAGATTCCGTCCTTTACTTGAATAAAGGTATAGCCTGAGGGATCAGACTGAGCAGACAGTTGCGCTGAACCCAAAAAGTAAAGCAAACAGAATAGGAATGATAGCTTCTTATTCATCATGTGAGAGAAACATTTGCTCAAGAGGCATGTATTATCTTAGTTGAGGACAAAATAGATTTATCACTCCACCAGATCATCAAAGATACAGATTCTTCTAGTATAGCGATTGCTAAATGAATTTCATGGCTGAAGTACTACCTTATAGATGTTCTAAGTCTTTTAATAGAAGCCCCTTGGGCTAACCCATCAAAATACTAACTTCACTACTTCGCCCCTTCACAAATTAAGAGAATAGCATTGAGGTGCTTGTCTTAGAGAAACCCCAAGCCCTCTACCGTCGTTCCAAAAACGTAGACAACCGTTGCATGGCCACTTTCAAATCTGAGGTAGGAACCGCTGTATGTACGATCCTAAACAAGCCATGTTTTTGGTGTTGAAAACCCATGCCAGGGGTGAGTAGGACCCCCGTTTGCCGAAAGATTTCCATCCACAGTTCTTCTTCTCCTTTCTGCGTATCCGCTTTCAGGAATTGAGAAAAGTCGGCCCAAACGAACAGGCTTCCTCGACTTGGCGTATAGGGGATATTGAAAGCTTTCAGTTGTTGTATAACAAGGAGGTAACTTTCCGTAATTCTACGTTTGTTTTCTTTGATATAGTGGGCAATGAATGTCTCGTCTTTAAACATTTCACCGACCAACCACTGCGTCATATTAGATACCAAATGTGGAATATTGACATTGCCCAATCCTTGCATAAAGGCGGGATTGAGCGAATGAATAATCCCAAATCGCATACCCGAAATCGCAAAGTCTTTGGAGAGGGCATACAAGAGGTGTAGGTATTCGCTCTCAAATTCGGCCATGATCGTAGCGAAAGACTGAAATTCAAAGGTGTCGGAATAGTCATCCGCGATGGCGGTTTGTTCAATATCTATCTGTGAAAGCGCATAGATCTCATTGACTAATAAATGGATCTTATTTTGCATGCACCATTGGGCAATTTCTCGCAATTGCGCTAGCGAATAAATACTGCCCGTCGGGTTATCTGGAGTGGTGAGGAGTAAGATTTTAAACACCTTTCCTTGTGCTTCTATTGCCAAGAGGGCTTCCTCCAGGTGGGGTATGGTAACCAGGGCTAAACTTTCGTGATCCGCAATGTTATAATGGGTCTGCAAATCATAGCGCTCCATTCCACTTTTTATGCCAAAATCTTTGGTATACATAGGGTAGGAGGGAGCGGGGATAACGACTAAGTCGCCGGGATTTGCCAATAGGAATGAACTCACCTCCAAGGACCCAGAAGCGCCTGCCGAAAAAGCTAAGTTGTCGGCCTGAATCGCTTCACTCTTAAAGCTGTCTCTTATACACATCTCCGAGCCCACGAGACCGAGGCTGATCTC
>CAJXUM010000028.1 GCA_913060855.1 uncultured Lewinella sp.
TCTACACTATCCTCTTCGTCGGCAGCGTCAGATGTGTATAAGAGACAGGCATGAATAGAAATAAATTAAGCTTTTACCTGGTCTGCCTATGTTTTAGTGCCTTACCTACTTTCCTAATGGCACAAGACACGCCAAACATTGTATGGCTTGTATCGGAAGATAATTCCAAGCATTACCTCAAATTGTACGAAGAAGGAGGGGCCCCGATGCCAGCCATTGAAAAGTTGGCTAAAGAAGGGATAGTCTTTGAACATGCCTTCTCCAATGCTCCCGTTTGTTCTGTGGCCAGGAGCACTATTATTTCTGGCTGTTATGCGCCCAGAGTAGGGGTGCAATACCATCGCCGTATGCAGTTTGCTACCTTGCCGCAGGGGCTACAAATGTTCCCTGCCTATCTGCGACAAGCCGGTTACTACACGACCAACAACAGCAAAGAAGACTATAATTTCAAAAAGCCATATGGGGTATGGGATCAATCCTCCCGTCAAGCTTCTTATCGCAACAGGAAGGAAGGGCAGCCTTTTTTCCATGTGCAGAATTTTGGACGTTCTCATGAAGGTCAACTGCATTTCTCTAAGAAAAAAATGGAAACGGAAAAGACCATTACCGATCCAGAAACGGTAGCCGTGTTTCCCTATCACCCCAATACGCCGCTGTACCGTTATACCAACGCCAAATATCGCGATCTTCACATGGAAGTAGATACACAGATCGGCGAATTTATCAAGCAACTAGCCGCCGATGGCGAACTGGAGAACACCATCATATTTTATTACGGAGATCATGGCGGGGTATTGCCCCGCGGCAAGGGATATATTTACGAAAGTGGCCTACATGTACCCATGGTTGTTCGTTTTCCTAAGAAGTGGCAGCACCTCGCACCGGCAACCCCTGGCACTAGAATGGATGGATTTGTCCAGTTTGTTGATTTGGGTCCGACAGTACTCAACTTAGCGGGTATTTCACGGCCTGGGCAAATGGATGGTCGGCCTTTTTTGGGGAAAGGAGTGAAAAAGAGCGCCTTAAATCGGAAAAACCTTGCTTTCAGTTATGCTGATAGGTTTGATGAAAAATACGATTTGGTACGTGCCATTCGAAAGGGCCGATTCAAATACATGCGTAATTTCCAGCCTTTTAATTTTGATGGACTATTTAATTTCTATCGATATAAAATGCTAGCCTTTAAAGAATGGAGAGAGCTGTATGACCAAGGAAAACTCAATGAAGCCCAAAGCCAATTCTTTGAGGCCAGGTCTGCAGAAGCCCTTTATGATTTAGATGAGGACCCACATGAGATCAATAATCTAGCGGATAATCCGGCCTATGCCAAGATACTAAAGCAACTCCGTAGAACCCTAGATCGCCAACTAAAATCAATGCCCGATCTGAGTTTCTATCCTGAGCCTTATTTTTTAGAGAAAGGCTTGGATAATCCTGTCGCTTTTGGACAAGCCGGCAAAAAGGAAATTGCAAAACTCATCAATATTGCCAACTTAAGCTTGAAGCCATTCTCAAAAGCCCAAAAAGGGATTACCAAGGCATTGGATAGTGACAACCCTTGGGAACGCTATTGGGGGCTTATCGTATGTAGTACATTTGGGGAGGAAGCAAAGCCACTGTACACTAAAGCCAGAAAAATAGCCAGTAGTGACCCTGAGATATTGGTGCGAACTAGAGCGGCAGAATTTATGGGTTTGACGGGGCAGAAAGGCTTGGTAAGCGTACTTAAGGATGTACTCAAGAAGGCCAAGAATCAGACCGAAGCTAACCTCATACTCAATACAGTTACCTTACTACAAGAAAGACGGCCTGACCTATCCTTTGATCTATCGAGAGATATGTTTCCTGCACAATGGACGGCTAAGCCTAACGATTTGGTAAACAGAAGACTTGAATATTTGCTGAAAGAATAACACCTGGTTTTATGCGAAAATTACTGTGTAAAAGCTTCACCGGACTTCTTTTATTCCTTGCTGGCTGCTCCCCTACAGGGCCCACGATTTCGGCGGAACGTCCCAATATTATCCTGGTCATGTGCGACGATCTGGGATGGGGAGATGTAGGTTTTAATGGCCATCCAGTGATCAAAACACCTCATTTGGATCGATTGGCCAAAAAAGGGATGGTGTTGAATCGATTTTATGCGGCTTCAGCCGTTTGTTCACCTACGAGGGCGAGTGTGTTGACGGGTAGAAATCCTTTCCGCATGGGAATTTATACTGCCAACGCCGGGCATCTCCCGGATGGAGAGATAAGTCTCCCTGAATTATTACAAGAGAATGGATATGCGACAGGTCATTTTGGCAAATGGCATCTCGGTACTTTAACGAGAACGATAAAGGACTCCAATCGAGGCGTTCCACGAGATTCTACGCACTATGCTTTACCCACAAGCCATGGCTATGACACCTATTTTTGCTCCGAATCTAAAACACCAACCTGGGATCCGCTGATTAAACCCTTGGTGTTTGATACAGCAAAAGGAGAGTCTTTACGGTATGGCTGGGCGGCGGTAGAAGCAGGGGACGAACGGGCTATTACCAGCTATGGTACTCATTATTGGGTAGGAGAAGAGCAAATGGAGTTGCAAAATCTAGACGGTGATGATGCGCGTATTATCATGGATCGCGTACTGCCTTTTGTGGATCAAGCGACAAAGGATGGCAACGCCTTTTTTAGCACCATTTGGTTTCATACCCCCCATTTGCCTTTGGTCACTGGGAAAAAATACCGCGACCTATATTCAGCAGCAGATTATAAACAACAACTGCTTTATGGCAGTATCTCTGCCATGGATGAACAGCTGGGACGCTTGTGGGATCAATTGGAAACATTAGGCGTAGCAGATAATACTATGCTTTGGTTTTGTAGCGATAATGGACCCGAGGATCGGACACCAGGCAGCAGTGGCCCTTTTAGAGAGCGTAAGCGAAGCTTGTATGAAGGAGGAGTTAGGGTTCCGGCCTTTTTGGTCTGGCCGCAAGAAATAGCAGCTGGCCAGCAATCAGATGTGGCCATGGCCACTCAAGATTATCTCCCTACTATTCTCGATTACCTATCCCTTGATTATCCTGATGCTACCCGACCTATCGATGGGCTCAATCTTAGACCCATTTTGGAACAACAACAAGAGAAAAGAGGGAAGGCCATTGGTTTTCAATTTGCCAAAAAGAGATCTTGGGTAACCGACCAATACAAACTCATTAGTACGGATCGAGGGGAAAGTTTTGAATTATATGATTTACTATCAGATCCAAGAGAAAGTCAGAATATTGCTTCGGCCTTTCCAGCCATAGTAGCAGAAATGAAGCAAGAACTGAATAGCTGGATCAGTAGCTGTGAAAAAAGCGATAAAGGACTAGATTATTGAAGATTTTCAATGACTTCCACGCCATCATTTATTTGCGTTAAAACAACTTCTCAAAGTTGTTTTAACGCAAAACAGGCCTAGTGCGTAAATAAATAAAATACCTAGGCAACGTATCCTATCCATATCGGGTCTTCTTAATAACGACCAACTACAACAAATTATAAAAGCGTAAGCGAGCATCGAGGTAAAACAGAAAGAAAGAGTTCTTACTCGTAGAGTGATCGGTAAAGGTAATTATGTGCCCAACTATTAACTACCTGAACTACTGCTCTCTATTTACTATTCTCAAATGACTCTTTCTTAAATGACTTAGTCAAGTATCATCCATTGCCCTTTTAGGAAGAGACTTGGCGCAGAAAACCAGATAATGTGCCGTGTTTTGGTACCTGTTTTACCTTTGATAACCCGCTGATGGTTCAACTACGCACAGCATGAACACAGCCCAAAAACTTGGCATTTGTCTAACAGGTGCTAGGTGGAGAAAGAGTCATCTCTTTCTCCACATTAAGAACATTAAACAAACACTCACATTTTTTCTTTGTTTGATATCCTTGAACATGCTCTACAGCCAAGAGCCGTCCATTATTGGGCCGCAGGAGGTATGTGGAGGGTGCCACGAATATAGTGTCGAATTTCAAGCAACAGGGGAGGAGCGTTATGAATGGGGTGTACTTTCCGGCAATAACTTCGTTGAAGGAGTCGGTAATAGTAAAGATGTACAAATTTGCTGGGACGAATTTACTAGCAATGGTTCCACGCCTCAAAACTTGATCCTTATCGTTTCCGTAACAGGACCCGATATTGTGATCACGCTCGAAACAGCAATAAACATTCAGAATCCAACTTCCATTTCAGTCATCCCGATTGACGCTCCCCTTTGTTCCTCTTCTTCCGAAAATCCTATCGACTCCATTCCCTGCGCAAAAGTATGCGCGAATACCACCGTTAGTTATACGCTTGATTCCCTAGGCATCGGCCCTGGAGGGACTTTCCCTCAAATACAATGGGAGGTCAGCGGAGCAGAAGATTTTGAGATTGATTCCTTATCCCAAAGTGTGCGGGTCAATTGGGGGAATCCCGGTTTTGGCGAAGTGAGTGCTTTTTATTTTGCCGGCGGCTGTGAAGCCTTTGCGACGACTTGCATCGAAGTCATCAGCTTGCCAAAAGCAGGCATTAGCACCCTAGTACCAGCTGATAATAATGAACTGACGGTTTGTAGTGGCGAAACGGTAGTTTTTCAAAACGATACCAAATATGCCGAGACTTACGAATGGCAATTTGGCGATTTGGGTACTTCTACGGATGTGGAACCTAGCTTTACTTTTACTGAACCGGGGTCCTATACGGTCAGCCTATTGGCCTATAATGAATGTGCTTGTGTAGATTCTACCAGTATGTTGGTGAAGGTATTGGCAGCAGAAAGTCCTAGTTTGGATTGTATCGGGACCGTTTGCGAAGGAGAAAGCATAACTTATACAGCACAGCAAACTTGCGGCGTCTACAATTGGACCGTCAGCGACAATGGCGATATTATAGACGGTGGTACAACTAGTGATGATTTCGTTACGATTCAATGGATGACCGGTGATATCGGCGAAATTGAACTATTAGTGAGTGATTGTCCGGGTTTTAGTGCCTGCCCTACGCCTACCACTTTTCAAATTCCTATTATTTCTCCCACTGCCAGTATTCAAGGCGCTTCTATTATTTGTAGTTCGGCGATAGAAACTTATCAATTGCCACCCTATTCGGGGACTAGTTTCAACTGGGCGTCGAGCAATGGGGGAACGATCGTCGAAGGGCAAGGAACGAATGAGGTGATAGTAGATTGGAGTAATGCAGGAAATACAGCGCAGTGGGTGGCCGTCAATTACGAAAACTGCTTCCTAGGTTGTGGCGGGGCAGATACCCTGGCGGTAGTTAGTCAGCCCACCTTTCGAGTGGAAGGCCCATTGGAAGTCTGTGAAGGCGACATGGCTTCTTTCACTGCCATCAACAATCAAACGAATGCGACACTCTTGGCCAATTGGGGCATTGTAAATGCCGCAGGAGATACGCTTTGGCAATCTACTAATCCCATCGCTTCCCCGGATACCGAATGGCCCTTTCCTCCAGCGGAATATACCTTATTTGCCGTACCAGATGACCCTAGTGCTTTTTGTTTATCAGAGGTGCAGCGATCGGTCCGAGTGGCGGGATTACCGCCGATCGTGGCAGCTATTAGTGGAGATACGCTTATATGTACGGGGCAAGTCTACAATTACCAAGTTATTGGCGCTGCTAATTTTGACTATGAATGGGAAATTATAAATGGTAGCAATCAGGATGTAAAAACAGGCGCTTCTATCAATGTGAATTGGGGAAATACGCTGCCATACCGACTAAGTGTGACACGAATCGCTAGAAATAGTGCCGCTTGTCGATCACTTCCGTTGGATATTGATGTAACTACTTTTATTCTAAATGATATAAACGGGCCTACGCAGGCCTGTGTGGGAGATTTGGTAAGCTTTGAGACCGACCTACCGGAGAACATTGCTTTTGATTGGCAATTGTCGCCAGCTAATACCGGAGATTTAATTACCGAATCAATTTTCCCAGTAATGGATGTCTACTGGCAGGCAGCTGGTACCGCCACGATCTCCTTGGCAGCTTGTAATCAAACAGTCAGTAAGACTATTACGGTCAATGCCTTGCCGGAGGTTAATCCGCTATTCCCAGCTGAAATTTGTACCAATGAAACGGTGACCCTTCAGTCAGCAAGCACGTTTTCAGCCTATCGTTGGCTGGATGACGTGGATAACCTGTTGACGGAAGATCCCACCTTGGTAACTGGAGCCGGGACATATCAATTACAAGTGACGGATGCCCAAGGCTGCACACAGGATACCGCTTTTACCATACAAGCATTACCCCCTCCTATTGTTAGTATCTCTACTCCTGATTTCACGGTTTATTGCAATAGCGCTCCACAAGCACGCCTATTTGCGCTAGAGGGGAGTCAAGCCTATCAATACCAATGGTTCCGAGATGGACAGCCAGTCGGGACGGATAGTCCGCTTTTTACGGCTACGGCATTGGGACGTTATACCGTCGAGGCGCTCCTGCCTAATGGTTGTGTGGCCACCTCCAATGAGATTCTTTTGGTGGAAGATTGCACTGGGGGAGGAGGAATTGGTGGCGGTAGTTTTCCTGACTGTCCAGCCAACGCTAACCCCGCGATCACGATCACGCCTGCTCTAAATTGCAATGAAAGAAGGTATGAAAGCTTATCGAGTGGAATGATAGCTGGGACGGCCAACTGGTTTTTTGATGACCCCGCAAGTGGCGCCAATAATACCTCTACGGCTGATCAACCGACACATCTTTACACCCGAGCAGGCTACTTTCGGGTATTTGTACTGGCTGATTATACGGATGGAACCGATGCTGGTGGCTGTTTTGCTTTGCGAGTAGATACAATTCCCATGGCGGCTAACTTTCTGTCGTCCTTGGCTTGTAGTGGAAGTGCCATCACCTTTACGGATTTATCTACTTTCTTACCTGGCGTAAGTATTGCTAGCTGGGCCTGGGATTTTGGAGATCCAACCAGTGGTATTGATAATTCTTCCGCTGCTCAAAATCCTACCCACCTATTTGCGACTGGTGGTACTTATACTGTGAGCCTTACGATTACTGCAGTGGATGGTTGTCAGTCCATTTTATCCAAAGAAATAGAAGTCCAAGCGGCTCCCGATTTTACCATCGTGAATAGCGGGCCACGCTGCGAGGGTACGGGGCAACTATATACCGTGAATACAAGTGCTAACTTGATTCGTACCTTTTGGGATTTTGACGATCCGCTAACAACGGCTATTTTAGAAGGCGAGGAGGTGTCTTATAATTATGACAATCCGGGGACTTATGATGTGAGTGTGATGGTCGAAGACGTTTATGGATGCCGAAGTCAAAAACTAGAAACATTTACGGTGGTTCCCAATACATTAAATGGTAGTATTAGCAGTACGCTGCCCAATCCAATTTGCGAAGGAGACAGTACATTGTTGAGCCCACCAGCGGGAGGAGATAGTTGGGTTTGGTCTTTAGCAGATGGTGATGTTATACAAGAACAAATTTGGGTAAAGGAAAGCGATGTAGTGGGTTTGGTAATGAGTGATGCTACAGGCTGTGTTTATAAGCCAGACCCTTTGCCCGTTGTTTTTACAACAGCCCCTTCTTCTTTTATCCGTGCAGTAGAATATGATGAAAATGGCGACGCTATAGCCTACCATTATGACACCTTCGAAGCTTGTTTTGGAAGTGATGTTGTGTTGGAAGGGAATAGTAATTTGCCCTATAATTTTCGCTGGTCAGATGGTACGATAGGACCAGTTCTTTCCTTTACAAAAGAAAGTGGTAATGTGCTCTCTCCTGGTGCGTACGAATTTTTTCTCACGCTAGTGGATAACGTGAATAATTGTAGCGCTGAAATTGGCCCTTTCGTTGTGACGATCCATCAGGTTCCGGCAGGCTTTGCCATTACGTCTAATCAAAGTCAACCTATTTGCCCAGGTCAGAACACCACACTAACTATCAACAACCCTGATCCCAGTCTGACTTACTTGTGGAATACCGGAGAAAATGCTAATTCTATTACGGTGAATGCCGGGGGGAATTACCAAGCCCGAGCCATCAGTGATTTTGGGTGTGAAAGTCAGAGTAATATCATAGAAGTATTGGATGGCCCAGTCATCGACTTATTTCCTAGCGGTTGCCATAGCCGATGTAGCCCTGATACGATTTGCCTCCCGGTTTTACCCGATGTGGTGAGCATCCAGTGGTTTAAAGACGGGGTGTCGGTAACAGGGCCTGAAGGGACTGCCAATAATCTTCCCATCGACGAAAGCGGTAGCTATTCGCTGAGTATGGAGGATGTCAATGGTTGTGTCTTGGAAACGGCGACCTTGGACTTGACCCTTTTTGAAAGTTTTGGTGATATAGGTGGACAAGTATTCTATGATGTCAATGAAAATGGCGTTATAGATGCGCCCGATACCTTGGTGAGCGGAATCAGTATTCAACGGTTCTTGGCTGGGTCTCTGGAAGAAACGACGCAGACCGATACAACGGGAAATTACCTCTTTCCTGGCTTAGAAGGCGATGATTATTTGCTGGTACTGGACACCTTAAGTCTACCACTCAATATGATGGCTACGGTGGTGCAACAAGATACGAGTATACAGGAATGTGCGGAGGAAATACAACTCGATTGGTTGTTGAGCAAACGCTGCATTACCGTTAATACAGCTATAGAATTAAGCGTTTGTAGCGGAACTACTGTGCGTTATAACGGAACAGATTTTAGCCGAGACACTACTTTTACCAACCTATTTCAGGATGTATTGGGGTGCGATTCGATAGAAATGGTTCAGATCCTATTCACGCCGGCTCCGATCACCGATTTAGTCGTCAGTGCCTGTGCTGGGACGGCTTTTGAATACGAATCAATAAGTATTCCGGCAGGAAGCCAACAAGATTTCACCCTTTCTACTGCAACCGGCTGTGATTCCATTGTAAGGGTGCAGGTCCTAGAATTACCTAATGTAGCAAGCGATCTTGAGCTCTTTACTTGCCCCGGTCAGCCTATCAACTATGAAGGAGTAGACCTTTTAGCAGGAGCAGCACAAAGCTTCACTTTCACAGCTGCGAGCGGATGTGATTCTATCGTAAATGTTCGGGTGAGTGAAATCCCGGTGATGACGACCAGCTTAGCCTTAGTAGCTTGCGAAGGAGGAACGGTGAGTTATGGCGGACAAGAATGGTCTCCAGGAACCCAGGAAACCTTTACGCTGACAGGATCCTCTGGCTGTGATTCCTTGGTCACGTTGCAGGTGACATCGGCCGCGCCATCTGAAGAAACACTGGAATTGTTTGCCTGTTCGGGGCAAATGGTAGAATACAACGGGCAGGAAATGGGAATAGGTGAACAAGCTGTTTATACGCTAGTCAATGCTAACGGCTGCGATTCTACCCTAACCGTCAATGTAATTGCTCATCCTACCCTTACTTTTGATCTTGGCACGACAGCTACCTGTGAAAATGCCAATAATGGTACGGTGCAAGCCCTCAATATTGCAGGCCTGGCACAGCCTATCCAATATGCAGTAGATGACCAGCCTTTTTCAAGTACAACTTTGTGGGAACAGCAAGAGAGCGGCGCGCATGTGTTTAAGTTAATGGATGAAAATGGCTGTGTGTACGAAGAAGCTTTTGTGATCCCCGAAATCCCTGCCTTGTCCTTGAGTGTAGTGCCCGAAACTATACCTTGTGATGGAAGTTCTGTTAGTCTTAATCCTATCATTCTATCGGGAGATAATAATCAACTAGCTTACCAGTGGGAAGATGGTAGTAGTGCCCCTTTCTTACTAGTAGATACGCCAGGAGAATATGAGGTGATCGTCAGTAATGGGTGTGATGAAGTGAGGCAAGCAATCAGCGTTGTTCCTGAGAGAGGGCTGGAAAGTGACCTCTTCTATGTTCCAAATGCTTTTTCACCTAATGAAGATGGAGTGAATGAAGTCATACAGGTATTCACTGCCCCTGATGTTCAGCTAATGGATTTCAAATTCCACATCTTTGACCGCTGGGGCAAGCAGATGTTCTATTCCACGGCCATTAACCAAAGCTGGAATGGGGTAATAGCTGGACAATTACTAAAACCAGCCGTGTTTGTATGGTACTTAGAGGCTTCCTTTGAACTTTGTGGCCAAATCTACCAAGTGCAACGCAAAGGAGATGTGGTATTAATCAGGTAATTCAAGTTGCGACTTCTCCAGTAGCTGCCACACTCGCAAATCGCAACTTGAATGAGCGATGTATTAGGCCACTATCGATTGACCGGTTCTACTTTATAGCCTGCTTTACGCAATAGTGCTATCACGCCTTCTTCTCCCCCTAAGTGCCCCGCACCAACGGCAAAAAAAGTAGGATTATTAGCCATCATATCTTCCATGACAGGAATCCAATTCCTGTTGCGACGCAACAACAATAACTCTTCATATTCGCTAATGCCGCCTGTGTCTCCTTTTACCATACGTTGCATGCCTTGAATATCTTGGTCTTTATACATTTTGACCATTTCTTCCAGTTGGTTGCTTTCGCTATCCGTCTCATCAGACTCGATAGAAGCCATTAACATTTGTGCTTGTACATCGTAGGGGATGCTATCGAATAAGCTCATTTGAAACTCTGCTGTTTCTAGTCCATCAACTGCCTTTTCCTGATCCTGTGCCATTTTCATCAACTCCATTTCATAAGATACAATCTCACTTTCTTTGTTTGGATCTTGCATGTTCATCGCATCCTCTGAAGCCATCATTGACAGAAACATCGGCTTGATTCGACCCATAAATGCCAAGGGTAAACCCAATTTTTCAAAATGCGCTTTTACTAGCTTATATTCTTCCTCACTGTATAAATCTTTAAGCGTTTTACCATCGGCCATAAACATCTTCATCATGACGGGCATGAGTGCTGCAATGTTGCCCATTTCTTCCATGTTAATCTCAAAAGTGATCTTATCCGTACTCGCTAGTGCTTGTTTGGCGCCTTCCGTCAAGAAAAAATCAGCCTTATTGATCATGTGTATAGTACCAAAGACAAAGGAGGGTTTTGGTAAGTCTTGTCCACTCACTTCCCACAAAAGTGCTTTGTCTGCATCGGTAGGGGAGTAAGAAACGGGCGCTTCGACCTGTGCCCATGTTTGAGTAAAACTGAAGGTAATAAGCAGTGCGAGGGTGAAAAAGCGGTTCATTGACTACATTTTAATAGGAATAAAAAGAAATTCCCTTGTTTATAAATTCTGATCAAAGCTTCGGACTACTCCTAATTTACGAGAAATATCAATATAAAACTCACGGACTAGGTCAAAGCTGAGGTTAGACTGAAATAAATGCGGTTCTAGTAAATCTTTGGATTCAGCTATGGCGCAGAATATCTCCCGATCTATAAAGGAGAGGTACATACGACGATCAGAATTACCCAAAAATTCCAGTATATCTTCTTGCATGGGTTCGGTGAGAATACCTACAACGTGTGTGTCTTCAGTAGCATAAACAGAGAATTTTTCCCGAAAGTTTTCATTTAGTATTTCATAGTCCACATTTTGGCCCCTGGCCCAAGTGAAATCCTTGATGGCTCGGGTTAGGTATTGGCGCTCTGCTCTAGGCCATACGATGATACGTCCTTCCACCTCTTCATTAAAGGCCGCATGAAGAAAAACACCTTCAAAAATCTCCTGTAGCTTATTACTTACTTGGGAAACTTCTCGCACCCGCAGCTCAGAAAAACGGAAATGCATCTCTCCAATCTGCCCTTCAAAATGATCCTCCCCAATATAATAGTCCATCGGAGAAGAAAAGATGCCACTGCGTTTAAAGATGGATTTATCTATCTTTTTCTTTTCATCATATGTTATCTGGCCATAGTTGGGCGTGTCTCCAATAAAATCTAGAATCAAATTGACAATATTGGGCTTAAACGTCTGGATGAAAACACGGATACGATAACCTAAATACCCGATATAAAACCCAATAGGTAGCAGAATAACCAGCGTGATCACCAAGAGATTTAGATAGAGGGCGAAGATAAATAAGGCTAGCAGTACAATCCCCGAAAAGAAAAGTAAACGCAGGAGGCGTAAGCGCCGCCGTTCCATCCTCATCAGTTCAGGATGCAAAGTGTGATTGTAATATAATCTAAATTCTTCCAGCCGTTTCATGAAATGAAGTATAACGAGCCCCAAAAAACAATAGTTCAGGCAGGTCGAAAGTCGAAAGTGGTAAGTCCTTGTAATTCAGAAAACAACAATTAAGTCCACTTTATGTTAGAAACTTGACTTCCGACTTAAAACGCCACAGACTAGTAAAAATTACCTTTGGCTAAAATAGAGAGGATTTGGAGGATTTAGCATTTCAATAGCTATATTTTTTAATATATAGTTGATCTTATTGTGATTAGCACGATAATTGCCATTCAAAAACAGCTAGTATTCAGCCTTTTGAAGTTTTCTCAGAAGTCTTGCTAAACCCATACCAATAATGGTCAGTGAGAAATTAATATTTAGCCTAACCAACTGTTTAACGTGCTTGGGTACTCTTTAACGAAAGATTTTAACTTGGCTTCACTGATTATTCAAGCTGTGATCAAGAAAAAAAAATTGTACATCACTTAAAAAAGACGTAAATTTGCACCCTTATGAAAATCAAGTTGATTCCAATACTGTGTTTAGCCCTTTTTGCAGCTGTAAGTTGCAAGAGTGAGTTTGAGAAAATTAGGAGTGGTGGAGATGCGGCTAAAATGCTGGAAGCCGCTGATAAATACTATGAAGAGGAAGAGTGGCAAAAGGCACAAACCCTCTACGAATTGATCGTTGGGAGTTATCGAGGTAAGAAAGAAGCCGAAGATATTTATTATAAGTATGCCTATACCTATTATTACTTGGGGCGCTACCTTTTGTCTTCCTACTACTTTAAAAACTTTTCAACCACCTTTGGAGGGAGTACTAAAAAAGAAGAAGCCGATTATATGATCGCCTATTCTTATTATCAACTTTCCCCTACCTATAGGTTGGATCAAACGAATACAAACAAGGCCATCGAGTCTTTCCAGAATTTTGTAAATACTTATACGCAAAGTCCGAGGGTCGAGCAATGTAACCGCTTGATTGACGAAATGCGTTTGAAGCTGGAGAAGAAATCATTTGAGGGAGGTAAGTTATATTTTGACCTCCGGCAGTATCAATCTGCTACACAAACCTTTGAGAACCTTTTGAAAGACTTCCCTGAAACACCCAATGCAGTGGAAGTAAGATACATGGTCGTGAGAGCGGCTTACCTGTTGGCTGAGAATAGTTTTGTAGAAAGACAACAGGAACGATACCAGGACGCAGAAGAAAAAGCAGAAGAATTTGTGGCTCGCTATGACCAAGGAAAATTCCTCAAAGAGGTACAAGTCATGTTAGCCAATACAAAGAAAAAATTAAAACAACTGGAAGATGTCAGATATCAAAACTCAAGTGCAAGGTCTAGATCCTAATGTCAGAGCGCGTGATGTACACAATATGGCTAAGGAAACTGGAAATATTTATGAAACACTAGTCGTGGTTGCCAAGCGCGCACGTCAGTTGTCAGTAGATCTCAAGCACGAATTGCATAATAAGTTGGAGGAGTTTGCTGTATCTACGGATACCATTGAAGAAATCAATGAAAACAAAGAGCAAATTGAAATTTCCAAATTTTATGAGCGATTACCTAATCCGGTAATTATTGCGACTGAGGAGTATGCAGATGGTAAATTGTATTATCGCAACAATGATCTAAAGAAGAAAAAATACTAGAATCAACGATTCTTCTATTTGTTATAATGGGATAAGAGAAATGATGATGTTTTTTTCTTGCCCCCACATCACATAAACCGGATGCTTACACGAAGGTGTTTCATCCGGTTTGTGTATTAATACCGTGACCCCATGTCGGATTTGAGTGGAAAGAAAATTATCCTGTGTATTACGGGGAGTATTGCGGCTTATAAAGCTGCGTCGCTATGCCGATTACTTATTAAAGCTGGAGCATCGGTAAAGGTGATTATGACCCAAGCGGCTACGGGCTTTATCAGTCCACTGACCTTGTCTACGCTTTCTCAGCATCCTGTGTATACTTCGGTGAGTACATCCGAAGGCTGGAATAATCATGTCGAATTGGGGCTTTGGGCCGACGCGATGCTGCTAGCGCCCCTCACAGCGACTAGTCTGGGTAAGTTGGCTAATGGCATTGCTGATAATATGGTCGCTGCCGTCTACTTATCGGCACGTTGCCCGGTCTTTTTCGCACCCGCGATGGATGTAGATATGTGGCATCATCCCAGCACGCAACAAAATGTAAAACAGTTAAAGTCATACGGAAATCATTTGATTCCGGTGGGGCATGGAGAACTAGCCAGCGGCTTGGTAGGAGAGGGGCGTATGGCGGAACCCGAGGATATTGTAGCCCATCTCGGCGATTTTTTCGCCAATGATAGTTCACTAAAAGGAAAAAAAATCCTGATTACCGCGGGGCCAACTTATGAGCCTATTGATCCCGTTCGGTTTATAGGCAATCGGTCTTCTGGTAAAATGGGGATGGCATTAGCGGAAGAAGCAGCGGCACGGGGCGCAGAGGTGAACTTGATCTTAGGACCTACCGCATTGGACACGACGCAAGAGCGGGTGAAAATTCAACGAGTAGAGACGGCGGAGGAAATGTATGCAGCCGCTTTGGCCGTTTTTCCGCAAGCAGATATAGCTATTCTTGCAGCCGCAGTAGCGGATTATCGTCCTGCTACTGTCGCCGATCAAAAGATTAAGAAGAAAACCAATACCTTCCAGATCGATTTGGTGAAAACGCCAGATATTGCGGCAGAATTGGGCCAACGCAAACAAGCGCACCAATTGATTGTAGGCTTTGCTTTGGAAACGGAAAAAGCCATAGCTGTCTCTTATACACATCTCCGAGCCCACGAGACCGAGGCTGATCTCGT
>CAJXUM010000029.1 GCA_913060855.1 uncultured Lewinella sp.
ATCCTCTTCGTCGGCAGCGTCAGATGTGTATAAGAGACAGCTTATACCTACAGTACATGTAGACGTTTCAATTAGTTCCATACTTTGTCAAGTATAGTCTTTCTTACAGACGGAAAAGTGAAAGCAAGACTATTAATGTACCAATGGCTGTGTCCAAGCCATTTCGTAGAGCAAATCTTCGATGGGGTTGTTGTGTTTTTTAGTCGAAGTGATTTTACAGCGTGCAAATAGCAAGTCTTCTGTTAATTCAAAAGTCGCTTTGGCACCTTTTACTGATTGTAATATTTCGGTTGCCTCCTCTCCTTTCTTATAACCGATCCATTCGATCGTATACTCAACTCCAGCTTCTGCGGCCACTTCCAGTCTTAGCTTCTTATCCTTGGTCGTCAAGGTCGCTAAGGTGATTCCTGTAGAAGCATAAAATTGGCCCGCTTCCATGGCATCGATCAGCGCTGCGGGGGAGAGGGTATCGGCTTGTACCATTATCCAACCTCTACCAGCATTACTCCAATCGCGTCCTTGGCGATGATAATGATGGGCATCATCAGTACCTAAACCATACATAATCGGCTTCTGGTCCTTGAGATAGGCAATATTGATCATGTCCCACATCGCTTCGGTAGACAATTCATAGATCCCGCCTTGATTTTGAACGTGATTATGGCCATTGTAGACTTCAAAAAAACGTTCTCCCTTTAAGTTGATCATATCTTCCAATCGAATCGCATCTATAAAATTGGGGTGGTTAATATGGACGATCATCGGAATACCCGTCTTTTCGCGCTGTGCAATGACGGCATCAATATTATTTTGGAGTGTCTCTGTTACACTATTCCCTCCCTGTGGTTCTATCTTCTCTTGAATGTTGGTAGCATTCAGATGCACATGTTTACCTTCATATAAATCGGTAATTTCCTCCGATTGGAGGATAAGAAAGGAACCCTCTTCTTCAAATAATCCTTTATACTCCTTATAAGTCTTGAGCTTGGCTTGTATACGACCTGTATCTAGTCGGTGGTTCACCCAGTCCTCACCATAAGTATCCAGATAGGCCTGAAAAGCATTTTGATAAATGGAATCCTCTCGGATTGTGATCCACTTTTCTCCTTCCGCCAACGTATTATGATCAGAAAGTGCGACAAATTGGTAATCATGTGATTTGTACCAATCCATGATGACTTCTGGGAATTCATCACCATCACTCCAATAAGAATGGGTGTGTAAATTGCCTTTGTACCATTGTTGGGTGGTGGGTGCATCTACGGCATCATTGAAAGGCTGACAACTAATCACTAAGATAAGTAGAGAAAGAAGGCTTAGGTATTTCATGGATTGGCGTTTTTTCATATTTGATCCCAGAAAAGCTTCACTATTGCTTTTCTGCTATCAAATGTAAGCCACTATCCCTAATAATACGACGATGCAGGTGATTTTTAATCCACTTCTTTAAAAACTAAGGTTCGAACCGGTACGCAATATAGGCTTCATAGCCTAGCCCTCTGAATTTTCCAAAATTCCCAATATTAAAAGAGCCTAGCATACCAATTCTTAAGCTCCCATCTTTGGTGAATTCATCATTGACAATCATACCTGCTTGTATACCTACTGTCTTATTGGTAGAAAGATTAATGCCTCCCCAGAATGCATCTCTTTGCTCTACGAGTACGGCAAAGGTTCCATTCAACACATTGCCCGAACTGTAATTCACCCATATAGAAGGTTGCACAAATAAATCTCCTTCAACGATGCGAGCACCAAAGGTGGCATTGCCATGCATGGCACGCTTGAGATTAGCCTCACTACCAAACTGATCCAACAAAAGGTTGGTAGGCAGCACTTGAGTCGCCGCTAAGCCGGCAAATACAAAACTCTCATCAAACTCATCTTTAGACACGGATGTATAGAACAAACCTAATCCTGCATTGGGTGATATTTTGTTGTTTTCTCCATCAGGTAAAAGCGGATCACCTTCGTCATTAATGACCAATTCTAGTCCATCCGCATAGAGTTGACTAATAGTAGCCTGCAAGCCAATAGATAATTGATGCGTCCCTCGAGCCCCAAAGGCCATTTTATAGGCATAAGAAAGGCCAATGTTATTCATCGTAATAGGTGATACCTCATCATTCATAAAGTATCCGCCCATACTCATATTGTCATCTAAAAATGGATATTGAACGCTAATAGAAGCCGTTCGCGGAGCGCCTTCAAAGCCCGTCCATTGTTGCCGATAATTCACCCCCAACTCCCAATAATCCCAGGCAGCAGTCATTGCTGGATTCCAAATAAATCCTGCATCAAAGAAGGGGCTATGGTCGGCAAGTTGCTGGCCTTGAAGTTGCCAGCTAAAGAAAAGGCAAAAAGCGAGTATAAATTTTCTCATTTTTTTGTGTTTTTGGGAAGTAGAAGAGTCAAAATCAATCTCTCACGATGAGCAGCTTTTGCTTCACATCACCGGTGGTAAAGGATAGAACATAGTAATAATTACCTGCGGGTAATGTGTTCCCATTTTTAGTCCCATCAAAACGATCTTCATCCAATTGATAATTCACCTTTTGATAGACCAAACTCCCCCATCGATTGTACACTTCTAATTTGTTGGGACCAAATTTTTCTACTCCCTGAAACTCCAATTCATCATTCATTCCATCGCCATTGGGAGAAATCAAATTAATTCGTCTAATCGTTTCAGTAGGATCACTGGCCAATAACACCACCAAAGAATCAGTAATGATACAGCCATTAGGATCAGTCATCGAAACGATATAAGTCGTTGCTTCTTCGGGAGTAGCGGTAGTGCGGTTGGCTGTAGGATCAGCGACGGGATAGGCTGCTTCTTCCCAAAAATAAGCAAGTCCGCCACTCGCGTAGACAATAGCTTCTGCACCTGGAGCGATACAAGTATCAGGGCCCGCCATGGCACTGGTTTCATTCACCAAAACGACAATAGGCAAGGTGTCAGCTGCACATTCATTAAATCCAATAACGGTGTAGCTCGTCGTATAAGCGGGCGTAGCTTCGGGATTGGGAATACTTAGATCGGATAAAGTGCCCGAGGTATCGATCCACTCATAATTGAGGGCTCCTTCGACTTCGAGGCCAAGGGCCTCTCCGGGGCAAATATCTAAAAAGGGGGTAATGAGTTCCAATTGGAGGTTTTCACCAACGCTAACCGTTGCGGCATCCGTTCCTTGGCAACCTTGCTCATTGGTTACAGTGACACTATAAGTGCCTACTGTACTTATATCTATGGTAGGTGTATTGGCGCCTGTAGACCAGGCGTAAGTGGTATGTTCTCCAGCAGATAAGGTGGTGGATTCACCCGTACAAATGGCTAGATTTCCTCCTAAATTTACTTCCGGCGTCTCCAGTTCCGGAATTTCAAGAGTAGCAGTAAGATCGCAGTTGTTATCATCGCTTATCGTTATTTGGTATGTTCCGGCCTCTAAATTACTCCTTGCACTATCTTGCACTGGACCTTGGCCATAATCGAAAAAGTAAGGGGCTGTTCCCCCACTGACTTGCAGGGATATTCCACCATTTTCTTGGTTACAATCAGGAGGACTTATACTAAATGTAACAAGTTCTAGCGGATCCGGTTCGACAATAGTATAAGTTTCTACTAAAACAGAAGCCCCATCTTGGTCTTGAACAGTGACGGTATAATCACCCGCTTGCAAGTTACTAATATCTTTTTCAGCAGAAGAAAAATTTGGGCCTTCCCATGCAAAAGAATAATCTTCACTACCTCCTGCAAAATTAAGACTAATGGCGCCATCAGTATTACCGGTACAACTAATATTAGCCGGAACTGCGGTGAAGTTGAGTAGATTCGTGATTTTCACGAGTCCAGTATCTTGCTCTAAGTCAAGCAGATTAAAGACACCGGTTGTATCTGTTTCTTGTGCAATTTGAATACGCAAGGGAGAATTGGCAATCGTTACGGCTGAGGAATCGCCTATTTGGCCGATAGCCGTATAGCTCAACTCCATTAAAACAGTGCCTGGATCCAGGTCAATGCCTGTCCCTTGGGCGGCAAACCAAGATACTCGGGCAATTCCAGTATCTGCATCACTATCGCCTAATGCGATGCCGAGCAATGCCTGTCCTGTAAAGCCTTGGTAACTGATAATCGTAGGATCCCAGGTGAGCGAAAATTGAAGGGTAGTAATTCGTTGAAAATTCTCTCCTGCCAACATTTTGACGGAGACAGTTTCTCCGGCACGTACCTCTTCTTTGCTTAAGCTTAATTGGAGGGATTGGGCCTGGATGAATGATACCATGCAACATATGGCGCCAAACATTAGCCATCTAGTTTTCTTCATAGTTAGTCTTGGGATGATTGTATGTAATTAAGTATCAGAATGAATTCGGCAGACTCTTCTACTTTTAAAGCATGTTTGGGCAGGTCTTACTTGCCCCAATATGCTCTTACAAAAATACAGCTCTTTTCGATTTAGTAATGGAGTGATTCTAAAATTACTTCAGTGATAAAAAGAAAGTTGCAAAGTCCAGAGACCTGCAACTTTCTTCATTTGTCCATTGCTTTACTATATTGTCATCTTACTTATTCAAATGACCTCTTGGGTCAAGTAATGAGT
This sequence comes from uncultured Lewinella sp., assembly GCA_913060855.1. Classification (GTDB taxonomy): domain Bacteria; phylum Bacteroidota; class Bacteroidia; order Chitinophagales; family Saprospiraceae; genus DT-111. Next base: position 4,602 of record CAJXUM010000029.1, read on the forward strand.
ATTAATCTAAAATTACCATATGCTTGGTAGCCGCGTATGATCCAGCTTTAAGCGTGTAGTAATATACGCCGCTGTCCAACTGAAGATCGAGTAAATCAACCTGATTAGAACCTTGCTCAAATCGTCCATCGATTCGCTTAATGATTCGTCCTAGGTTATCGTGAATCAAGAATTCCGCTTCCATTGATTCTGGTAGGTCAAAGCGAATGCTCGTGCTACCTCGGAATGGATTAGGTGTATTCTGGTATAACTGGAACGTGTAATTTGGAATAATTGGTGTATCCGGTACTTTAGATTCCCATTCCAATACGACATCTAGTTGATCCATTCCCTCATTTACAGCTTCAATGTGCAACTGACGAGAACTTACACCGATTACCTCTTCTAGTGAAGCAATGTCTTCTAGCGCTGTAAAGCGAATCGTAAACAGCTCTTCACTGTCTTCCACTGCCTTTCCTTCACCATCCATGCTAAACCAACTCAATCGCAAGCCTCCATTCTCCGCTTCATCTGCACCCACTACGACTGAAGACAATGCAGGAGTAGAAGATCCTTCAAAAGAAACGTATGCTAGTTTCTGACGATCAAAATCCATACCAAACTGATAACTTACCATTTCGTCGAAGTTTCGACTTCCTACTGTCAACTCGATGGTTTCGCCAGCACTGATAGGACGATCGATAGCTGACAATACTAGTTCGCCATCTAATCCACGCTCATCCAAATCAGTAGATACAAGGTTGGTAGTGACAGCTTGGCCTAATATATCGCCCACTTTCACACCGATAAAGTTGGAAACAACATCATGCTCGACAGTCATTTCATAACGATCGTTGTAAGGGAATACATTATATGCATCAAACTCACCTGGCATTTGATTTTCAGAAGAAACGAATACCCATGATGGACAATCCGCAAATCCGTTGGTCGTACCAATAATCAATTGCTGGATGATAAATAAATCCAGTGTGGTGAAGGCCCCGTTACAGTTGGCATCACCTGCAATAATTTGATAGGGTGATGAAATCTGTGGTGGATCCATTCCTAAAATAAACCGTTGTCCAATAAACAAGGCAAATGTAGAAAGGCCATTTACAGGATTATCATCTTTCGTTGCAGCGATTGTGTACTGCTCGCCCATCTCCAGTTCTGACAGGGAGAAGTATCCGTTTACATCCGTCATTTCCATGCCTTCAAGCGCTTCACTTGTTACACGTACTTCTGCATCTTCTATACCTATTCCTCTGTAGTTATTTACGGTTCCTTCTACCAGTGCATGCTCCGTGATCGTTACTTCACCCCCCAATGTCAAATGAGGTTTCACGATAGGAATGCCATTTTCCATACTTCCTACTTCCACCATCAATGGACTGTCCGTTAGGAATATCGCACTCTTGTCTCCAACAGATCCTACCAATTTAACTACGATATTGAATAATACTTCATTTGAACCCACTGTTACGCCTGTTCCATTATTATCGTAATAATTGAAAGTGTTGTTCGAACTATTGAAGGTAGGAGCTATCAAAGCTGGGCTAACACCAATAATTTCGGCAACATCAGGATGTTCAGCCTCAATACTTCCCGCTAAGGAAACCAAGAGGTCGCAGTTATCAATTCTAACAGGCACATAAATAGTCGATCCGTAGGAACCTGATTTCTCACTCACATCAAGTATCACAGCACCTGCTGGTGCAGTTACCTCTACGTATTGACACAATGTTTTAGTACCACATTCATTGGTAACAGATAAGCATACCTGGTAATCACCTGGTGCATCATATTCAATCCAAGGATTCTTCTCTGAAGAAGTCGTTCCATTCCCAAAGTCCCAGTGATAAGTTCCTGAAGAGCTATGGTTTTCGAAATCAACTTTGAACATGGTCGCCATGTAGCTGAAGTCCACTACAATATCATCATTCGCTATACCGATGTTAACGGTTTCTTGATTGCTACAACCTTCAGCATCTTGTACGGTCACTACATAATTTCCAGTAGGTAGATCGCTAACATTGTACTGTTGGTTATCGATGGTAACATCTCCATCTACAGGACCAGACCAACTTACATTATAAGGGCTTTGGCCACCATTGAAAGAGATATTGATTCCTCCTTGGCCATCACAGCTAACGGGATCGGTAGAGAGGAACAATGAAATCCAGTTATTGGCATTCAGTATCTGCAAACTCTTCGATGCAGTACAGCCGTTGTCATCCTTGACCGTGACATTATAAACACCCGTAGGAAGGTCTTCTATTTCATAAGTCGTACCGTTAGTCGTTACTGACCCAGAGGAGTTAGTACTGCTCCAGCTGATTTTGTAAGCAGGAGAACCGCCGGATAAAGTCACGATGATTTTTCCAGGCTCACCACAATCACCACTCATTCCACTTATTGTAGCTGCAAAGTCATCTGCTGTTTCGGTGATGCTAGTCGTTTTGGTAAGCATGCAACCCGATGCATCCGTCACTTTGATCGTATAATCGCCTGCTGGTAAATCGTCAATATCATAATAAGGAGTACTTACTGATACGGCACCACTTTCTGTACCTGTCCAGGTAATCAAGTAATCTGCCTCTCCGCCACTGATTTCGACCCAGATAGAACCAAGGTTTCCACAACCTCCGTTATTCGGATCAAGATCAAATGTAAAGCCTGTGCCATTATGTATTTCAATCGATTTGCTGACGGTGCAACCATTCGCATCTGTCAATACTACATCATAGTTACCACTGTCTAAATCATCAAGTGTAGTCGTTCCTTCATCTGCTGTGGTAGTTCCACTAGAAGGCCCAGACCAATTGATCACGTAAGGACTTTGACCGCCACTCGCTTCTATAGTAATTTGTCCTACTTCGCCACAATCACCATCACTTCCTTCAATCGTAGCTGCCAAATCAGTAGCAAAACCTTCCACGGTCACTACTTTAGTATCAATACATCCACCCTCATCCAATACAGAGATCGTGTAGATGCCGCCTTCTAAATCTTGAATCATATACTCTACAGCATCTGTTTCAAAAGAACCATCTTCAGGCCCGTCCCACTCGATTCTGTAAGGCTTAATTCCGCCATCCATGCCTACGAAAATAGAACCGTTTTGGTAACAATCACCATCAGTTGCTATTACCGTAATCTGAACGCCCTCGCCATTATTTAAGGTAAAGGTTTCGGTATCTGTACAACCGTTTTCGTCGGTTAGTTTAATCGTATAATCTCCACTAGGTAGGTCACTTAGTATATAAGAGGTATTGTCGGTGGTAGCCGATCCATCTACTGGACCGTCCCATTCCAATTGGTAACCAGGACTTCCTCCGTTGATGGAAAGCACAAGATCACCTACTCCTTCACATACGCCAGGCAAAGCGGATACACCTAATAATTCTACAGTACCCGTATTAATGGTTATGTCTTTCGAACTAATACAACCTGCATCATCTGTTATCAAAACGGTATAATCACCAGGAATCAAATCAGGAATTTCAAGATAAGTACCGCTGATAGTTGCGGTTCCATCTGTTGGTCCTGTCCATTTCACTGTATAATCTGCCAAACCGCCACTTATCGTGACTGTAATGATATCTTCTTGTCCACACTCATCGGCTTTGCGAGCCAATTCTACGGCGAGGTCTGTATCTTGGTTTTCGATTTCTCTAACGATAGTCTCTTTACAACCATTCGCATCCTCAATTACTATTGTATAAGTACCGTCTGGCAAATCTTCGATGCTATTGGAGCCGATTACCGCTTCTCTACTACCATCAGCTGGACCACTCCAGTTTAGTGTAATAGGGGCAACTCCGCCGCCAATATTGACCCAAACCGAACCTAAAGCACCACAGTTACCATTGGTCACTTCTAGTGAAACGTCCAATGTGTTTTCTACAGCTTCGATAGTAATGGATTCTGCCTGACTACAGCCTTCTGTATTGCTAACTGATACAGTATAGGTTCCAGCTAGTAGATCTGTAATGAAATATTCACTCCCGTCAAAACTATCCGAACCATCCGCTGCACCTGACCAAGAAATTTGAAAAGGTCCTGTTCCTTCAGTCACATCTACAAAAATATGCCCTTTGGTCGTGCAATCTCCATCTGTACCGACCAATCGAATACCGACTCCTTCTGAAGTATTCAAGGTAACCGTTTCTTCATCGGCACAAGCGTTTGCATCCGTCAACTTAACAGCATATTCTCCAGCTGGTAGGTCAGCAATAGTAACCGAAGTTTCACTAGTAGTTACACTGCCCTCTTCTGGACCAGACCAGCTAATTGTATATTCTGCTTCGCCACCCGTGATAGTCAATTTGAGTTCTCCGGCATCTTCACATTCTCCATCCATTGCGACTACCGTCAAATCTAAATCACTATCTATATTGTCTATTTCTCTCGTGAATTCGTCGGTACAACCATTGGCATCGGTAATCACGAAGTCGTATGAACCACTCGGTAAGTCCTCAATTCCATTAGAACCACCATCTGTGGTGATGCTACCCTCTACTGGGCCATCCCAACTAAGAGTCATTGGTGCTGTTCCACCACCAATATTCACCCAAACAGAACCCAATTCAGTACAAGTACCATTGGTAACTTCTATGGATACGTCCAAGGTGTTTTCAATGCCTTCGATAATGACTGTCAGTTTTTCACTGCACTCATTTTCATCCTTAACATATACATGGTATTCTCCTCCTACTAGGTCATTGATGAAATATTCATCACCAGTGAAAGTGTCTGAACCATTGGAAGGACCTTCCCATGAAATCTTGAAGGGACCTTCTCCTTCATTGACACGGATGAAAATATGACCTTTTACGGTACAATCTCCATCTGTTCCAAAGGCTTCTGCCTCTAGACCATCTGTATTAGTAAGTGTGACGGTGCCTTCATCGGTACAACCATTGGCATCAGTCACTTTGATTGCATAGGTTCCTGATGGTAATGCAGAAAGCATCACTGTTTCCTCATCGGTAGTTGAGCTTCCGTTGACAGGACCGTCCCAGCTAATGGTGTAATTTGCTTCACCACCCGTGATACTTAGCACTACTTCTCCTACTCCTTCACATTCTCCAGGGAGTGCTTGCAGCGTAAAGAGTTCGATAGTGCCAGGATTAATCGTGATAATACCTGTATCGGAACAACCGTTATCATCGGTTATTTCGACCGTATAAGATCCCGGTATTAGATCAGGTATTTCTATATAAGTTCCGCCGATAGTAGCAGATCCACTCGTCGGGCCTTCCCATTTAATACTGTAATTAGGAGCGCCGCCTTCAATTGAGACAGTGATCACATCTTCCACCCCGCATTCATCTGCTTTTATGTCCAACGTTACATCCAGGTCGTCAGCAGGTCCATCTACGTCTCTAGTAAAGCTATCTGTACAGCCATTGGCATCCTCAACTACTATGGTATAGGTACCAGTAGGAAGGTTTTCTATTCCATTGGAACCACCATCTGTAGTGACACTACCCGCTACTGGGCCGTCCCAACTAAGGGTCATTGGCGCGGTACCGCCTCCAATATTTACCCACATAGAACCAGGTGTGGTACAAGTACCGTTGGTCACCTCTACAGAAATATCTAATGTGTTTTCGATTCCTTCTATGGTAACAATAACTGTATTACTGCAACCTCTATCATCAGTCACTTCAACCGTATACGAACCACCGACTAAGTCTTCGATGAAATATTCGAGGCCGGTGAAGGTATCTGAGCCTTCAGCTGGACCATCCCAACTGATTAGGAATGGGCCTTGCCCATCGGTGACGCGAATGAAAATATGGCCTTTAACCGTACAATCGCCATCGGTTCCCACCACATCGATATCAATACTGCCTTCATTTTCTATGGTCGTACTCTTAGTTGCGGTACAGCCATTATCATCCGTTATAGTGACGATGTAATCACCAGAAGGAAGATTAGAAATCGTGAAATCAGTATTGGCCGTTGTGGTCACACCTGAACTAGGGCCACTCCAGCTTACTTCGTATTCGGGTTGGCCGCCGTGAATATCGACTACGATACCGCCATTATCTTCACAATCTCCATTCTCTGCTGTAATATCAAATAGGTTGAATAGTTCTTCAGGTACAATAATCGTTTCATTGTCCCCGCAACCATTATCATCTTCTATTTTGAACTCATAGGCACCAACAGTCATCGCTGTTAGCTCCAAGGAGTTGCCATTTATTGTCGCTGATCCAGATTCAGGTCCATCCCAACCAATCGTATATGGACCTTCTCCACCAACTACACTAATTTTAATGACATCTCGTAGGTTACATTCGTTGTAAGCCAACGCCAACATTAAATCGACCGGCGAACCATCATTATCTAAGCTAATTTCTGCGGTATCAGAACAACCATTGTCATCTTCTAGCTTAACGGTATAGTCACCACTTTCTAAGTTGGTAATAAAGAAGCTAGAGGCCGTTGTGGTTGCTGATCCATTTGAAGGGCCTGACCAAGTAACTTGGTAAGGTTTTTCAGCATCGCTGGATACTTGGACTTTGATTCGACCTTCTTCGCCACAATCCCCAGGGAAAGCGGTTAAGGTGAGAAAGTCTGCATCTCCTCCAGTGCTAATGACCGTTGCTGTTCTAGTTTTTGAACAACCATTATCGTCCGTTATTTCTACTTCATAATCACCCGCAGGAAGATTTTCTATTATAAACCAACTCTCCTCTGTTGTCATACTGCCATCCACTGGTCCGGACCAAGTCACATAAAAAGGCTTAGCACCTTGCCCAATGGTAATGTCTATAGCACCTGCCTGTCCACACTCTCCTGAAATAGCAGAGGCAGAAAAATCAAATACTGGTGCTTCATCAAGCGTGATATTCCCAATGAATGAACATCCATCATCTTCGGTAACTTTCACACTATAGGAGCCAGGTCCCAAATCTTCTATGGTATAAATCTGTGCATTGGTAATGACTGTACCAGTTGCAGCCCCCTCCCATTTGATTTTATAAGGTTTGCTACCGCCTGTCACTTGTACCTTAATGGTACCATCACCGTCACAATCCGGATGTTGAGCGATTAATTGAACATCTAAATCACTGTCTTGTGAATACAATGTTTTGGTTATAGCCGCATAACAACCATTGGCATCTTCCACTTCTATAGAGTAAGACCCTGCCGGAAGGTCGCTGATTTCATAATTACCATCTCCGTCAGTCGCAGAACCATCCAATGGGCCTGACCAAGAGATCTTGTAAGGACCAACACCATCTGAAATCTCCAACCAGATATATCCATTATTACCACCACAAGAAGGATTCCCCTTGGTAGCTTCAATATCTAGTGATTCCCCTGTCGAACTAATTGTCACGACTTGATAATCGGTACAATTAACAGCGTCGGTTACATTTATAGTATAAGTACCCGGAGGTAAATCTGTAATTCCAAAGTTATTCTCATCCGTTGTTCCTGTTCCATCAACTGGGCCTTCCCAGCTAACAATATAATCTGTCTGTCCTCCGGTGATAGATACCCATAATGAGCCATTACTGCCACAACTACCATTGGTTATCTCAGTGTTAATGGAAAGGTCTTGGCTTTGATTAACATAGACCGTTTGCGTAAGACTACAATCATTTGCATCTTTAATCTTCACCGTATAAGATCCTCCGATCAGATCAGGAATATCCAACCCTGTTTCATCAGTGGTAAGACTTCCTGTACTCGGGCCATCCCACCAAATCGTGTAAGGTCCAGTACCATTATTGATGTCAATCCATAAACCTCCTAACTCTCCGCAACTACCATCAATGGATGAAATACTCGCAGAAAGTGAACCATCCGAATTACTAACTTGAATGGTAGCGTGCTCTGAGCACCAATTGCTATCTTCAACGGTTATCGTATAAGTACCAGAAGGAAGGTTTTCAAGTAGGTAAGTATCATGAGGCGTAGAGGCGGTGCCACTCACTGGGCCATCCCAAGAGATGCCATATGTAGGTAAACCATTCAGCATGGTTACCAAAATAGAACCATTATTACCACAAACCCCTCCGTCTGCTTCTACATGAATATCTAGTTCTTCGCTATTATCAATGGTTACCACTTGCTCATAAGAACACCAATTTCCATCTTCTAAGGTAATGGTGTAGGTACCTCCTGGCAAGTCTACTAAGGTGAAGCTCGACAGGTTGGTCTGCGCACTTCCACTCACTGGCCCAGAAATATTAATTATAAATGGTTTCGTACCATTTTGCGTCACTATTTGGATGGATCCCGATCCTCCACAAGTAGCGGAAACAGGTGTAGCTGTAAAATTAAAGTTGCTACCGCCCTCTTCAATGGTGATGACTTTGGAATCGGAACAGCCCGTTACATCTTTGACATAAACCGTATAGTCTCCTGCCCATAAGTTTTCTAAATTGAAGGTAGCCGAGGTACTAGTCAAAGAAGCCGATTCTGGTCCGCTGACATATACTTCATAAGGGCCCGTACCATTTTCTACGGTCACATGGATCGATCCTGCTTGTCCACAACTTACATCCGTCGCATCTAGCCAGATGGAAAGCCCATCTCCACCAGAAGTTGGCACTTCTACAGTAGCTGTATCACCACAACCATTCGCATCTACCACCTTGATTTCATATACCCCTGGAGGGACATCATCAATCACTACATTATTGGTATTTGTACTAAAGCTACCCGATACGGGGCCTTCATAGAAGACTAGATAGCCCGGTGTTCCTCCTTGCGAATTAATCGAAATAGAACCATTGCTTTGTCCACAAGCAGCACCACTACCTATTACACCCGTCAATTCAAAATCACAAGGTGATTCGCACTGCACGGTCAGGGCATAATCTGAAACAGCTCCATTATAGCCATCTACCACAATATAATATGTACCCGCTTGTAGATAGGCATTCAATACTTCATATGTATTTCCAGGTCGCTGGCTATAATCGATACAATCTCCTCTATCACAAGATCTCAATAGGAACAATTCTAGATTGGCAGTCATATTGCCCAAGTAGATATTGACGAGTCCTGGCGATGTAAGCGTAAAGGTATGCACCATTTCTGGTCCATTATTTTCTACATTCAATACATTACCGTCACAACCATAGAGGGAGACATTATCTGCACCTTGACCATTATTACCAAAATAAGGTTCGCCGCAGGTCAAAGGCACTGCATCAGCACACAATAGATAGCCACAGTTTACTTCCAAACGGAAAGCTCCAGCAGCGGAAGCATATTGTCCGTCTACGACGATATAGTAGGTACCAATAGGCGCATCTTCCAGAATAATCCCTTCATTATTGGTGGAAGAATTATCGGTCAAACTCGCCTTGATACAAGAAACTTCATCGCAACTTCCTCTTAGCAGGAATAAATCTAGATCTACCCCTTGCGTCAGTATCTCTAATCCAATTTGTAGATCTCCAGCGGAACTTTTGTGTAAAACATACACCTTATCATTCCCTGCAAAGTTATGAGGAGAGCAACCTGGATAATTCTCAATTTGATTGCCAGCTCCTTCCGTCGTTTCGTAAGCTAGAAAATCTCCACACTGAATCGGTGTGGCTTCCAAGCACCAAGGACTTGTATTTCCACAAGGCCCATCACTATAAGAAACTACCCCCGCAGCATTAGCTGCACAGGAATTAGGATAGGTAACTCCATTACAACCACAAACTGGCTCATACTCTTGTGTACAAACCGGGTCTGGGTCCATCGTCCAAGGGTCAATACAGGTATCATCACAAGCCCCTTGCGTATAAAAAGTAATCCCACTAGCCTCAGCATAGCAGGAATTCCAGTAAGTAATGCCATTGCAACCACAAACCGGATCATAAGTGTCTCCACAATTCAAAGTAATTGCACCACTCGTATAATTTACATTCGTCCCAGAAGTAGTGACAACATAAACCGGATCATAACAACCCGAATTATCGCTACAGGGTCCAGCCGTATAAGACATTACCCCGCTAGCATCCGCTGCACATTCATTCATATAAGTTATTCCGTTACATCCACAAACAGGTTCATAGTTTGTGGTACAAACGGCATCGGGCTCAATTTCTGTGGGATCAATACAATCAGAATAACAAACACCAGATGTATAATCCGTCACCCCAGCAGCTTGCGCATAACAACTGTTGATATAGGTGACTCCATCCTGTCTCTTATACACATCTCCGAGCCCACGAGACCGAGGCTGATCTC
>CAJXUM010000030.1 GCA_913060855.1 uncultured Lewinella sp.
CCTCTTCGTCGGCAGCGTCAGATGTGTATAAGAGACAGGTAGGATATCCTACCCTTCCAATTGACTCTAGCCACTACCAATCGCCCTTCCCTTCGGCCAAATACCAATAACTGATTCCGGTAAGAAATAGTTGTTTCCCAAGCTACTCTGTCGTCCAATTTCATCTCAGTTGCATGAGCGTCATAGCGACCTGGCTCCTTCTTATTATGGAATAAGAACTTGCTAGTATCTTTGCTTAGGAGTGGATCATTTTCTATAAAATGTTTCAGGTAGGATAAATCTGCCCATTTACCCTTTACTGCATTTTCACTGATGATTTCGTATGCTATATCTCGGCTATGTGCTTTTGTTGCAGGCGTTTTTCTTTCCAATCGGAGTAAAACATGTAAAAAGGCGGTCTTCTTACCACTTGGCACGAATTCCTGGTAAACCTCTTGCATGATTTCCCCTACCTCCAAATCTCCCCTTTCACTTTTTATTTCAAAATATTTAACCAAACACTCCTCTGCTTGCTTGGAATTCTTCCAACCTTCGAGTAGTAAGGCTTCTAACTGCTGTGGTGCTTCAAGCTTTTCCTCATAGATACGGCTAGCCTCCAAATAATTATCTAATTGCAAATATTGATGGATAGCTCGTTCATAGGCAAGGGCCGCTTGCTCTTCTTGATCAATTTGCGCATACAGATCACCCACCTTCTCATTTTTACCTAGTTCCTTGTACAAGGTAATCGCCTCCAAAAGTAAACCACCCTCTTCTAGACATTTGGCAGCTTTGGGTACCTGCTTGAGATGATCCTTATACAAAATCGCAGCTTCTCTATAATATTTACCTTGCTCCAAAGCACTAGCCGCGGAGTGGTAGTCACCCAACAACTGTGCATATATATAGGCGGCTTTCCGGTAGTCGCCCTGCTTTAGTTGTTCTTTGGCCGCTTTTTGATAGCTTTCTCTTAAGCTGGCATAGTATTTATCCAGTTGCCAGAAATCCGCTTTACGGCCGCCGCCTAGTCCCTCCAAGTTGAAGTCCGTATTCCGACGTCCCAGCCGGCCAGTAGGAGGAGCAGCGCCTCTACTATGATACGGGCCACCCAATGGGATAGAATATCGAAGAGCTTGCTCTGGATCTTCCTCAAACAACTTAAGCAAACGCTCAATCTCTCGCTCTCGACGTTTTTCCAAATCGGCTAAACGATCACCGAGCCATTGCTCTGCCTTTCCCCAAAGTCCACTCAATAATCCACCACCCTCACCGCTATTCGCATAACGATCCATCCGATCTGACGTTGATTGACCAGCTGATGAGGGTTTATCTTTATCTTCTTTGCCTTTTTCAGTCGCCTTCAAAAACTGCTTCAACATAAAGCGTTTTAGCTGATCTATCTCTTCTTGCAAGGAAGACTGTTTTTCCGTTGGGTGCTTTGGAATTTCATCTAATGGAAGTGGGGCTATCTCTTTTTTCAACTCATTAATAAAGTCTTGAATGGGTGGTGTATCAATACTTATAGCCCTTAAAGGTGGGCGCTGTGACCGTCCCTTTCGTGCTAGATTCCAAACTCGCTGGCTAGGCTCAGGCAGTACTAATAAGTCGCTAAAGTCGACTTTATCTTGCAGCGAAAAACCAACCAAACCAATCGTAGGATGAAAAAATTGTCGATCGTATAATAGGATATTGTCCCATTCTTCCGGTAAGATTGGGGGAGATACTTTCGCGTCAATAGGAATATATAATCGGTCTCCAATTAATCGATAAGCAAAAACTGTAGTAGCATATTCAACGGAAAGCTCGTCATTAAAAATGACGAATAGACCGGCAGGCGTTCTGGTCTGAATCGACTGAGGTACGACATAGCATTCCAATTCCGACAGCGGAATCCCCAACGCCCCTAGCCATTGCAACCATATAGCAGAACTATGACTTCGTATGAAGACAGCTCGCATAGGATGTGACTCAGTCACTTGATATGTAAGGGCTATTTTCACCTTATTTTATAGTTTCTATAAAGGGTTGAATATATTTTTCATAAAAAATAGTAGGCTCGATTACTCTCATACCTGTTCCTTCTGTAAAGTAAAGGGGGCCACAACATACACCATCTGAGGCCCAGGCAGCCAATGGCATATTGAGCACTAAGGCCAAGCTGATTTCTGGCCGTTTACGATTGCTGCTTTGAAGATGAAGAAAACCTCTCGGGTCTATCCATACGCTACTCCCATCCTCCCATTGTTTGGTGCGAAATAGTAACGCCGGATTTTCAGTCAATAATGATTGCCCCTCTGTCATTCTTGGTTCTAATGGTTGGCTAGCGTCTCGCTGAAAAGCAACTAACTTTAGCTGTTTATTCTCCAAACGAACCTCCCAATTATTGATAGCTAAATATCCCTCTTGATTTACAAATACCCGTTTTACATTCGTAAGGGTGGAATAACCGGGATTAATTATTTTCTTAATCTCGGTCATTTCATGAATATATGGCTTTTTACGCGTCGTCTCTCTCCTCCGTTCCATATAGGATGAGTCGACCTGAGTAATGGCATGACTAAGGGTATCTAGCTTAAAATAATAGCTGTAATTAAAAAATTTGAAGTAGGGCTTATCAAATAGAAAATCGAATCGTCGAAGGTCCCTATTAAAGTCAATAGCTACATGGTCAATTGTGCGTTGTCGCAGATGGACACTGTACAAGTGCAAAACATCCGTTTGCAGCGCAACAATATAGAGTCTATTTTCATCGTCATAGCCAAAAGCATATTTGCCTTTTTCGATCGTGGATTTCAGTTCTATTGCCCCCTTAGTCTTAGACATCCACAGTAAAAGTCGCTGATCCGGACTGATAGAAACCACTGCGCCTATATCCACAATATGATGGGTATAAGCTCGCCTAAGATTCACTCTAGTGGTGGGAAACAATAGAGGAAATTTTTCCATTCGAAGTGCCATGGGTAAGCGCTCCGATTTACGCTCATCCAGTAGCGGTTTTTTCGATGGACTAAACAATAACTCCTGTAAGTCAAAAATAGACTTTCGCAATAACTTCCGTCTTCCATTAGTATACTGAAAGAACGATAATTGGCCAGATCGATTGATCAAAACGACAAAATGTAATCGCCCTTTATTCCTTTGTATGATTTTTTGAAAGTCAGCTTGATAAAAAGCAGACTCCTCGGTAATAAGAATAAGTTCGGGCGCTTCCTTATTCGGGTCTTCTTGTATAAAAGCCTGCAAGGCCTCTCCACAATGTAAATGAACATCTAAACGCTCCAATGCCTTAATCACACCTTCCCTTGTACTCAAATCTAGGGGCTCGGATTTCTGCCCACCTAAACCATAGCTTTCCACTTGGATTTTCTCTTTTTTCTCCTGGGTCAAAGCAAGCGCAGCTGACATAGCAAACACCCGAGGCAAGCCCCACATTTTAATCGTCTGATCAATCAAGACGATCCGCTGCTGTATCTTCTGATCAGGTGGTTCCTCTCGTCGGAGGTATAATGCCTCATTATTAACTAATCGAACGCTAAGCATATCCTCATCCTGTGCCAATTCGCTAAGCAACAATCTATCAAAATCGCCTCGATTGGTAATATCAGAAACCCCACCAAAAGGCAGGTCACTGGCTCCTATCGTTTTCATAGGGATCCGCAGGGCTGCTAGCAAATGCTTGGTCAAGCGAGCTAAGCCTTGCGTCTTCGGGTCTTTGGCTAGTTGCTTCAAGATATCTATGGCAGGCAACTCTTCTTCTATATCCGCTGGGCTAGGTAGCTGCTTTAGCCCAGTCCGTAGTACTAATTCTAACTCCTCTTTAGTATTGAAAAACCCAAACAAATGACTCAGATTCTCCAGATCTATCTTAAGCGTTTTCCAATCAATTTTACTGCTTCCCTTCACAAAGAGGGCATCCCACTCTCCTGAATCTAAGGTTAGTGACATCTCTTTAGCCTTATTTGCAGGAATCTTATTAGGCACTTTATTTATGAGAGCATTCAGCAAATGAATCCGATTATTACCTGATCGTAAGGCAGCAGGCAGGGATTGGATAACCTCCATAAACTCGATGGCTTGAGATACAAAACCTTCCATCGTTTCTCGCAATGTTGCAGGTTGCGGGAGTTGTTGGACAGTCTCCATCAACTGTTTTTCGTAAACGGATAAGGGTTTATCCTGACAAGCGACGAGCAAAAGAAGAATCGTTCCTATTGGAGGCAAACCACTTTCTGCGGTAGCCGCCAGAATATTCGCCAAATCATCTCGGTAACAGATCGTATCTCCATTACGCCATTCCACTACCTCTCCTCCCTCTGCCCATTGCCAGAAGTACTGCTGAGAAAATTTGAAGTAATTACGTATGGAATATAATGGCGTTCCCATGATCAATCTATTCGATTACACTTTTGTTTGATTTATCGCATTGCGGCTAGCGGCTACAAAATGAGCCCAATCTATTTTCTCCCACTGCCCCGTTACACTAAAAAGTAAAAAAGCGCTTTTGTCTTTACAGTAAGTTTCGGCTACTATTTCGGCCATAATCTCTTGTTCGAAGGTCCATCCAGCAGGTAAAAAGACCTGGTGGGTTTGCCAGAATACCGTTCCGGGTAGCGGGGGTAATGGATCACCCCATATTAGTGTTTCTCCCTGCTCATTCGTGGCAAAGCGTAGCCGGGTTAGGCGAATATTCGGTGCCTTTTTAGCATAACGCTCCCACTCTTTCCAATCGACCAATAATAATTCACTTTTTCTCTCTTTTCCAGAGCGGACCAATTGTAATTCTACCGCTGCTATTCCTTCGCCTGGTAAAGCGGCAACAGGCATTTCCACAGGCAAAAAATCGGATAAGGTCTGCCAGTTTAATTCAGGAAGTACAGCGGTAGGCGTCAATTTTCCTACCAAGAATAAACGATTGTTTTCATCCATTTGGAATCGCTCCCTACAGGGTAACTGCTGAATCGCCAAGGGCACTCCTTCTCCTGTCTCCCCTTTCAACCAGATCCTTGTTTCGTTTTCTGCCACGAGCCAACCCGTCAAAGTCCTGATGCTATACAAGGCTTTTTTCTGATTACTTGCCATGGTATAAACCCAATTCGTCATATCAACTCAATTCATTACTTTCCAAAATTCTATTCCATAAATTCTCGATAGGTTCTTTTACATATTTGCGTTGATCTTCGTTGGAAATCCATTCGCACCGGCCATTCAGGTAGCGCAAGCGGTCTTTGATTTGACTGCGCTCTACCCCCGAAACTTCCGCGGCATCCCATTGATTAGTTAAGTTGTTTACTTCTTTATAAATCTCATCGGGATCGGGTAAGTTACTTTGTGAGGCACGAGGATGTTGGCTACTACTATCATCTGTCTCTACTACATTATTGACGATCCCCGCAATAATTTCTTCTTGTTCCTCAGTATCCCATATGTAACGGATTACCCAAGTATCGGAAAGAATAGCTTCCTGGCGCTGGCAAAGTAGGGCACTGGCCGCCATGAGTCGTTGTAGTTTTACCGCTCGCCGATCAGATACCGCTACCCCCGCATTCCGTAATTGTTGGATGAGTTCTATATAAGGTTTCCGAACAGCGTCTAAATTTACCGTACTGATCAATTCTTGTAGATCATGAATTTCTTCCGCTGTAATGTCAGGAGCATCCACTTCTGCTTTTTGCTCTAATTTCCACCCCGCATCTAAAACTTGGTTTAATAAATCAGGGGCCACATTATCACAACGAACCCGAACCAAGAAACGGTCAAAAAGCGCTTGCAAAGCATCATCTTCAGGAAGGTGATTACTGGCACTGACTATCATTAAAGCAGGGAGGTCTTTTGTTTCCCGTCCACGCCGAAAAATGCGCTCATTCAGTACCATTAATAAACTATTCAGAATAGCACTATTGGCATTGAGGAGTTCATCCAAAAAAATCAAATTGGCTTCTGGCAGCATCCCCTCCGTGTTGGTCAACAACTCTCCTTCTCTTAATTTCCGAATATCAAATGGTCCAAATAACTCATTAGGTTCAGTGAAACGAGTCAATAAATACTCGAAGGTCTTACCCTTCAATAATTTTGCGAGTGCTCGAACCATTGCACTTTTAGCGGTACCTGGAGGCCCCAACATGAAAAGATTCTCGCGCGCCACTAGGGCCACGCCCATCAAATCGATGATTTCATCTTTTCCAACGAAAGTATTTTTCAGGTGATTAAGCACCTGGTTCAATTGATTAATTTGCGGTATTAGCTCTTTCATTTCTCAAGTCATTGAATGCTTGCGGTAATAATTGTTCGGGGTATAATCCGGCCATCGCTTCTAGCCATGGCATAAGCTGGAAATGCTTTACGGCTATCGTATCATTCAGGGCAATTACTCGTTCCAAATAGATCTGTCGGAGGTCATTATCCGATAGAACCGCTGCTATATTATTTGGTTCTTTCGTTACATCCATACCTACTGCTGAATAAGGCCATTGCGCGGCGGTCTGTCGAATATACCTTACTAAAACATCATCAGGGGCTAAGCCTCGAACCAGTTTGAAAAGATCAGGTAAATAGCGCATACATAGATCGACAGCGATAATAGCAGAGGGCGTGACTTCAGCAGGGAAGGGGCGCAACTCTTGTTGAATAGACTGATCATCTAATTCCCGCAGCAGCGCAAATTGCACTGCCCTGTACAAAAATTGAGCGCTCCACATCGCTGCTCCATCGTCAAAGGCTGGAGAATCAAAGGGTAAATCGGCTCCTTCTTCCTCGTAGATCTTTTCTAATAAATGCTTACTCGCCTCCAAGTCTACCGGAAGGAAGGGCTTCAATTGTCCTTCTACCACTACTTCTCCTTGCTGAAATAGGTCGGTCAAAAACGCCGTTAATGCTTGCTTCCTTATAGCCATGGTAATTGTCTTAACGCAAAGGCTGAGCAGAGGGTTCCTTTTAGCTAATCTCGAAATTCCAGATAATGCTTCAATAAACGATCTGGCGCTTCTGTTTGGGGATAATGGCCAATGTCATCAAAGAGCACTACATCTGCCATGGGTATTAATTCCTGATAACGCTCGACCATATGTTTACCGGAGATCGGGTCGGCACCACCATTTATCAAACGAATGGGTTGTTCTGCCGTTTGTAGCGCATTTACCCAACGCTCTCTATATTGCTTCCGCTCTTGCATATAACGGATTAACTTATGGAAAATATATTTACCTCGATCAAAAGATAGTAAGTCATAAAATTCAGCAATTTCTTGGTCACTGGGTGGAGTAGCCTCGCCGAAAATCTCATGGAAATTTTTCTTCAGTTTTTGCTTGTTCAGAAAGGGCGTGAACAGTAAGCCTACTGGACTAATCAATGCTTTTTGGATAGGTCGTGGTCGGTGAGTTTCGGGAAAAAGACCGCCATTCAACAAAACTACACTTTCGATTTTGAGTCCTTGTGCCCCTTTTTTCTTGCGATCTTGCGTGCGGGCAAGTAGTTCTTGCAAAACGGTATCTCCGTAATCATGCGCAAGTACATGGACCGTATCTATTCGCAGATGTTGCAATAGTGCTTCTATCAAATCGGCCTGATCAAGGATGGAATAAGCATAAGCAAATGGCTTGGCAGAATAGCCAAAACCTATAAAATCAGCTGCTATCAAACGATAGCGATCGCGCAAAGGAGTCCATATTTTGTGCCAATCCCAAGAAGCCGTGGGAAATCCATGCAATAATAGTAGTACTTCTCCATTTCCTTCATCCTGAAAAAAAACAGGATGCTCTCCTTTGTAAGTAAAGTACTGGCCGTTTTTTTTCCAGGTTTTGAGGTCCATGTCCTTGGATTAGTAGTTACTAGATAAAGAAGTTGGTTTATTATTTCGAAGGCCCTTTCAACCTATGAGCTAACTGCTCCAATCCTTGCTTTGCCATCGCCGACAGCTCTCCATCACTCACCCAGGTGTGGGTATATCCCCCATATTGCATCCCTAAATAATCCGCCGACAGTTCAAAAGGTTTGGCAAAACTGGGGTAGTCTTCAGCATCTCCATTACAACTCACCACATACATCGTTTTCCCTCTCAACTTCCGCCCTTTATCTTTATGGATTTTTAATAGATCAGATATTCTATCAAAAAAAGTTTTCATCACGGCACTCATCGTATACCAGTAAATCGGTGAGGCAAAGATGAGGATATCATGCTGTAGTACCCGTTCTATAATACGTATGAAATCATCTTCCAGGTTGCGGTGTTCATAGTCATAATAGGAAAAACTCCAATCGTTCAAGTCTATTATTTCACAATCATTCAACTGTATTAAATAGTCGACTGCTCGTCGGGTATTGCCCTCACTTCGAGCACTTCCCAATATAATCAATGGTCGCATAAGTTTATTTGTGGTTTTAGCGTATAATTGGGCAGGTCTCAATTAAAATGAGCCCTTACTTTATGCTGTAGTTTTTATCTTTATAGCCATTCCTTTGATTTACTGGTCTCCAACTAGCATTGCATTAACACTCACCAACTAATACACCACCATCATGAATCATTTTTTAACACCCTTAATTCTCTTAGTCTCACTATTATGCTTTGGCTGTCCTTCTCAATCAACGGATGATATTACAGCTAGTAATTGGCAATTAAAGAAATGGTCGGCAGGCCAATTACCAGATGACCTTACGATAACCGCCATTTTTGCCGATGGTCGGTTAAGCGGAAGAGCCGTCTGTAATCAGTATTTCGCGGATGCTAAGGTAGAAAATAATACCGTTCAGATACAAACGGTAGGCGCCACGAAGATGCGCTGTCCTGAGCACAATGATCTGGAAAGAAACTACTTTGAATACCTCCGCCAGGCCAGTAGTTTCAAAATAGATAAAGAGCAACTGATCGTAAATTGCGGAGAGGTTACTTTGTTCTTTGTGCCACAAAAGGAGGATTAGCAGATGAATTCAAGTTGATAAAGGTTCCTCTCTAGCGTAGGACACCTTTATCAACTTGAAGTTTTACAATCCGGCTTTTACTGACTCATTACTGCTTCCAGTAAGACTTCACCATCCATCTTTTCTTTAGGCTGTAAGCCGATCAACCGAGCCATAGTAGGGGCAAGGTCAACCGTAGCCACTTTCCGGTCAATTTTTTGGGCAGGAATCTTTCCACCAAAAAATAGAATCGGTACATGTTGGTCATAATCGTATGGAGAACCGTGCGTTGTCCCGTTATTACTATAACCTGCTAAGTAATTCTCTTTATAACGCATTTTGATATGATGTCCTCTTTCTGGATAGGACGATCGGCGAAACAATTCTTGCATTTCTTGTCCATTGGGTGCCGCCAAGGTTTCTAGTGTAAAAACCTCTTCAACAAGGTCCAATTCTTCTAGTGCTTCGGCAATCACTTGTCTCACCTTTGCATCTTTGTGCCCCTTCTTGCGAGTCAGTGCATAATCGGGGGTGATACCAGCACTGCCAGCCGATAGAAACAAAGAATCGGCCACGCCAAGTTGGGTCGCCGCTGCCTTCTCTGCCTGGGTAATCATGTCAAGAAAATCTTTGCCCGAAATGCGTTTTGCATCTATATTCCTTTTGCTGAGTTCTTCGGGCATAGTGAGCACGCCATGATCCGCACTAAGTCCTATTACATAATTGGCCCGACCAACCGTTTTATCCAAATAAGCAATAAAAGTTTCCAGGTATTCATCCAACCAAAGGTAATAGTCCTGTACCTCCTGACTCATGGGGCCAAAGTGATGCCCAATCGCATCAGCATTTGAACAGCCCACAAATAAAATATCTGTTTTATCGTCCTTTCCTAGTTGCTCTTCCTGGATAATCTTCTGGGCCATGTCCAATACATACTTATCGCCAAGTGGCGTCAGGCGCATGATCATGGTGTTTTTCATTTCTGGACGAATGAAGCCCGCCGTTCTTTTCTTGGTATGAGGAAACTCGGGTAGGAATTGGCCATTCTCAAAAATGAAATTATCTTCCCTAGAGAGTTTATAAGCCTCATCTGGCAGTTTTTTGTGCCAGCCTTTTTCAATTTCATCCGCATATAGATCCATGGCTTTCATTTCATCTATATAAGACGGCAAACTCCGGCCATAGTAAGAAGAGGAGATGAATTTCAGGCTGCCATTATCGAACCAAAAGGCATGATTTGGCTTTTTACCTCCAAGTAGAATACTAGTTCGATCTTTGATAGCTACGGAGAATACCTTGCTTTTGGAAGAAGCCTTCTTGAGATGATCTCCTAGTGCATTTCGCTTTAAATTTTTAGGAGAAACCCCGGGTGCTGCTTGTGCCCCACCAATTAATGAGACCGAAGGATCACTTACTCCGTAAATAGAACGCTTTGTCTTTTGGTTATAAAAGTTATTTCCAATGATCCCATGATTCATCGGATAACAGCCCGTCGATAGGGTGGCATGGCCAGGCGCAGTGGCTGTCATCGAATGCTCATGATAAGCTTGGGTATAAATAGTACTCTTCTCTGATAACTCTTTTAATCCGCCCGTAAAAAGGCTTCCGAAGCGTTCCAGGTAGTCGTATCGCATTTGATCAACAGAGATCACGACAGCTAGTTTGACTGGATTTTCTGCATTATATTTATCAGGTACCGAGGTAGTATCCTTTGTAATGGGCCCCGTGGTTTTGGGGGTACAAGACCATAATAATGCTCCTACAAGCAATAAGACAATGATATTGAACTTCATATATGCGCATTTTAGCTTTAACAGATCAATGTACAAAATCGACCTTAATTTTTGCTTTTAATCAGCGCTTTTACTACTAAGTTTTCCATTAATATCATAACGAGAAAAGAACTTCCATATTTCTAAAGAAGCATTGAAGTCCTGATTCGTTCCGGGTTTGTTGAAGGTGG
Organism: uncultured Lewinella sp.; assembly: GCA_913060855.1. Lineage (GTDB taxonomy): Bacteria > Bacteroidota > Bacteroidia > Chitinophagales > Saprospiraceae > DT-111. Next base: position 10,835 of record CAJXUM010000030.1, read on the forward strand.
TACCTGGCCAAGTATGTTTTCCTCCTGTTACCGTGAAGTGTTCAGCAGTCGCTGTTTTATCTCCTCCTGCATAAATTTGATGGGTTACAGTGCTACCATCAGTTTGGTCAGTATCTGCTATTTCGGTTGTTTCAGGAGTCGAACTGCAATTGTTATAGGTTATCCAATACTTCAGTACCTCATCAATAGATTTTGACCAAGCCGCCCCCTTGTAAGGAACAACAGGATCTGTTGTACCATGTACTTGCATAATAGGCGTGGGATGTTGCGGATCGCAGGCATCGAAAATTTGAGGGGTCATGGAGCCAGTGACGGAAGCAACAGCAGCTATTTTATCGCTCAATTGACAAGCCAACAGAAAGCTCATATACCCACCATTAGACATGCCTGTCGAATACACGCGAGCCATATCTATCTTGTATTCAGCGGCTAAGGAATCTAGAAGAGCTTCAGTAAAACCTACATCATCCGTTTTACTTGCCAATGTCCATCCACCTACATTCCAGTGGGTTTTACCCTTGAGCAAGGTTCCTTGAGGATGAACAATGATAAAGCCGGAAGTATCGGCAATGGGACGAAAATCGCCATATCCCATCTGCTGCTTAGCATTACTCGTATAGCCATGAAAATTAAAGACTAGGGGTACCGCAGATTCTCCCGTATAATTGGCAGGTACATATAAAATGTAAGTCCGTTCTTCTCCATCATGTACGATGGATTCATGGATGGTCTGTTGTGAAAAACCCAATAGGGGTATTAGAGCGACGGCAAGAATAGTAGCTAAGGTTTTCATGGCAAGTCGATTGATGATTCATTTCTATGGAAAAAGCCTTCCAGTATTTAAAAGTACATCTCCTTTGGCAAAGTCGATAGAACTAATTCCTTCTTTTTTGCCTTGAAAGTGCCTAAGCCCATAATTTACCTCCTGATAAGAGGCGAATGAATCATCAACTCGCTGAAATTTCTTACATCTTAATGGATTGAGAGAGAAGGCGGCACTTGAGATTCAGCATTTGCTTTTCAGTCCGCCTTCTTACTGGTTTTATCTTACATCAAAATAGATCTACTCTACTATTAATCGTTTAAGGTATAGGGCATTTTTGATTTCCATTTGTACTAGATAAGTCCCCTTCCCATTTGGTCCAATAGACCAACTTATAGCTTGCGGCCCTGTACGTAAGCTTTGGTTGAGTAGGGTTTTTACTAATTTACCATCAGCGGTGTAGATAGACACTTTTACTCGTTGATCAGATTTAAGGTCAAAGCCAATATTTACCAGATCACTGGAAGGATTAGGGTATACCTTGAAATCAGAAAATAGGCCTTTCGCTTCTGAGATATCGACACCTACAAGAGAAGGTTTCTTCGTTTCTTCCGTCGCTTCTTCGAAAACTTCCTCTTTCTTCTTTAGAACAACATCAAGGGTTTGAGCTCCACATAGCTCCTCTGTTGTCCATGTTTCCATACCGGAATAGCTAAAAACTAGCGTTGCACAATTCTCCGGTAGTCGGATTTGAAAATCACCCGATAAGTCTGTGATTGTACCCATCTTACTATCTTTGATCAACACACTCGTGCCAATAAGTGGCTTGCTATTTTCATCGAGGACGGTGCCGGTGATTATAGTAAGAGCGGGCGATTCTGCTGTAGCACTAGGTATAATAGTCGCTGGACTAGACTGTTCCTTTGCAATCATTATGATTTCTACCATCTCTCCATTACAGGTATTCTCCAATTCTCTAGTTTCCATACCAAAATAGTTCAAAAGCAAGGTGGCACAATTCTCTGGTAATTGCAGTTTGAAGTTCCCCTCAAGGTCTGTAATGGTGCCGATCTTGGTGCCTTTGATAAGAATACTAGTTCCGATTAAAGGCTGTTCGTTTTCATCGTAAACCGTGCCACTCACAATGGCTCGTGAAGACGTTTCTTCTACCGTATTTTGTACTACCGTTTCTTTGCTAATAGCACTAGCAGGTTCTTTTTTCTTCAATATCACTTCAAGCATTTCACCACCACAAGTATTTTCAAATTCCCTAGTTTCTTTACCAACATAACTAATCACTAGAGTGGCACACTCTTCCGGTAACCGCAATTCGAATCGGCCTTCCATATCTGAGATGGTCCCGGTTTTCAAGCCTTTAATCAAAATATTGACACCGATAAGCGGCTTGCTATTTTCATCATAAACCACTCCTTTGACGATGGCAGCAGTCATCGGCTCAGCGATAGGCATATTAGAAGCCTCAGGAGCATTGCTAGGTGGTGGCGAAGCGATAAAAAATGCTTGAGAAGATAAACTTAAGAGTAAGAGTAAAGAAACCATCAGTATACTCCTATAGAGTGGCGGCTGCTGATCATATTGTCCAAATAAACGAAATACCCGTTTGCTCAAAGCGCTTTTATTTCCAGTGGCTGACATAACTAATCTTTTTTTAGGTGAAAAATGGTGCAACTGAATCTGCGTTAGCGCTTCCGAGTACAACACAGGATCGTTGTGTATTGCCAGTACAGCATCATCACAACAATGCTCTCGTTCTTCTCGGACTTTGCGCGAAATCCACCAAAGTGCAGGATGATAAAAAAACAGTATTTCAATCAATGTTTGTAAGAGATTAACCGCAAAATCTCGCCGCCGAATATGAGCCAATTCATGCAAAATGAGTACCTCAATTTGGGTTGTAGTCAGTCCTGTAAATAAAGAAACAGGAAGAAGAATTACTGGTTTCAAGAATTGAAAGGTAATCGGCTCGTCCACTATTTCTGAAATATAAAGGCCTACTTTTCTGCTGACTCGCATCTGTTGGCACAAATGACCAAATCGGGCATTCCATTCAGGCGGTAGGAGCGTAACTTTATGACGCTGTAAATAATGCAGATGAAAGAGTCCGGAGATGAGGTAAAACCAACATAAAAGCATTCCCAACAGCCAGCTAATAATAACAGCTGGCATATAATCATTTAACTGCCGTTCAAACCACCGAAATCGTTCCAAAAAACTAGTCGTAGTAACGGCTGGAGAAGCTTCCTGTGAAAGCACTTCTACTTGAGGTAAATCCGATGAAGGAATAACCAACACCTGAGCCGGTTGTTGGTCCCAAAGATAGACAAAGGTCAAGCCTGACCACACGACTATGCTCAGTAGACCCAACAGTAAAAAGGCATAGCGAACCCTTGGTTTTTTTTGTGGAATAAACCGCAGTCCCAAATACAAGAAAAAAGCGACTAGTGATATTTGCCAAAGACTGTGGATTAAACTCCAACCGATGGCATTTCCTAAACTAGAAATCTCCAAGCCGTTCAAGCTAATCATCTTTTTGCTTTTTTTGTGCTTCTATCCACTTTTGTAAAGCTTCGACTTCCTCTTGGCTCGTCGGCTTTTGCCCCAAGGCATGCAGAACCAATTTCATGGCTGACCCTTGATAAACATTGGCTAGAAAGCGCTGAAACATATTTGATTGAATGTCATCTTGCTCATGAACAGCACTATAATAGTGCGTTTTACCCTTTAGTTCACGCTGGACTACTCCCTTATCAGCCATGCGTTGCAGCTGTTTCAAAACGGTGGTATATCCTAGGTCCCTTTTTAGGCTAATTTGCTCAAAAACAAAGCGTACTGTCGTGGGCCTGTCTCTTATACACATCTGACGCTGCCGACGAAGAGGATAGTGTAG
>CAJXUM010000031.1 GCA_913060855.1 uncultured Lewinella sp.
GAGATCAGCCTCGGTCTCGTGGGCTCGGAGATGTGTATAAGAGACAGTGGTAGAAGTGTATGATTAGAGGCTTGCGCTTAAATCCCCAACTGCCGAAAGAAATCATCCCGATAAGATTTGCTCAGGCGAAATTGCTCTCCGTTTTTCATTCTTACATCGATTTCGCCGGCATTGCCGTAAAGGACTTCATCCAGGTATTGTAGATTGATAATCGAAGAGCGATGGATGCGGATAAATTGCTCCGGGTTAAGTTTAGTCAGCGTCTGCGTGAGGGTTTCGCGCAATAGGTATTTTTTGTCTGTTGTGAAAATCTCAATGTAATAACCTGATCCGACGATGTATTGAATATGATCCACATCGACAAAGCTGATTTTGCCGGATAGTTTAAGCGGTAGCATCTGTGGGCGAGCGGGCTTATTAGAAGCGGGCTGTTTTAGGTAGTCCAACAAGTCACTGAGCTCTTGATTTTGGGGTTCTGTCTTTTTCTGCTGTAGGTTAGTAATAGCATTGTGAAGGGAGACCTTAAAGCGTTCGTCTTTGAAAGGTTTGAGTAGATAGTCGAAAGCGAAAACGTCAAAAGCTTTAATCGCGTATTTGTCATAGGCCGTGATGAAAATGACGAGGGGCAATTCCTCCGCAGGGATAGCCTGTAGTACATCAAAGCCCGTCATGTCCTTCATTTGAATATCGAGAAAGATAAGGTCTGGTAGTTGCGTTTGAATCTGATGTATAGCATCTGTTCCGTTCTTACATTCTCCGATTATTTCTACAGATGCTTCTCCCGCCAAGAGATGGCGAATTCTTTGCCTAGCTAAAGTCTCATCATCGATAATTAGTACTCTAATCATACCCTGGTTTCAGATTCAATTCAAGATTCGTAGCGCATTAATTCATACTAATTTTGGAAAAAGAGTAGGGCCTAGTAATGATGAAAGCTCATTGTTTTACCATTACTTATGCTTAAAATCACCTTCAATTGTTGGTGCCTACTGCTGGAACGCACGGAATTTCGATAAAATTCCTGACACCCGGGTAAAGGTTTTCGACAGAGAACACAAATTGATCGCCGTATAGGGATTTGAGTCGAGCAAATGTATTACTCAATCCCATTCCTTTATGGAAAATCTTGTCTTCCAAGTCAGGGTGTAAGCCTTTTCCATTGTCCGTGATATTGATTTGCATATGGCCATTCGAACGACTCAAATGTATGCCGATCTTAAGCTGGGGATGTTCCCTGGAGAAGCCATGCTGAATGGCATTCTCAACGAGTGGCTGCAAAAGCAAACTGGGAATTTTCACTTGCGCCAGGTCCGAATCAATTTGCCATTCTACTTCCAAATCTTCTGAAAAACGAGTCTTTTCAATTCGTACATATTTTTGCAATACCTCTAGCTCTTCTGCCAATGGGACTAAATTCATTTGCTTGTCACTATTATCCAAGACCTGGCGAAGCAAATCACCCAAATCCGCTACCATTTCCTTGGCTCGCTTCACATCAATATCCATCAAGGAAGCAATACTATTGAGTGTATTGAATAGAAAATGAGGATGCAATTGAGACTGAAGCACTTTCAGTTTAGTCTCAAGTAATTGACTTTGGATTTCAGAACGTTGTATTTTATTGACACTATCTCGCTGGAAGTAATAGTAGGAATAAGTAAAACTAACGGTTACCAGATAAAGCAAAAAGAGTTTATCGGTATTCATCAAGTAAGAAAAGAGCATATTCTTACCTGTATAAAGAAAGGGATCTTCTGAACCCAATAAGTAGGATAAAAGCAAGATACAGGAGTACCAAATGACTGAGGTAATTAGCGCGAATATAAAATGAATCAACACGATCCTTGACCAGGCTTTATTCTCTAGTAAAAACCGCCGCGTTGTTTGTACAATGATGATGATAAAAGTCAAGCCAATTAGCCAAGAGATTACCCGATCTTGCAGGAGCTCTGGCCAGTTGATTTCCATCTCATCTAGTTGATACTGAGAATAAATACGTAGTAGAGTAAAAGCCTGAATGACAGAGTAGAGGGCCACAATGGAGAATGTGAGCCATGTATTGGAACTATCAAGTTTTATCCGTTTGGACATAGACATTAGTTGTCAGGAAATATTATACCGCAGTGGCTTGAAACCAACTCAATCCCACCTTGCGTCGAGTATTAGTCTAACAAAAATACACTTCTTTAGGCTAGTCTGTCAATCATTAGCTGCGTCCTTTGTGAAATTCACTGCAAATATACTGTCATTGGCAGCATTGCCCTTTCCAAGGCGCGATTTATCACTTAATTTGTATCTGTTAATTCAATGTGGCACAGTAAGTCACCCGACTAAAATGCTGTATAGAGAGGAGAGACGGGAGTTTGTACTCCCGCCCTAAAGAATAAGCAGCCCCCATTTTCTTCTACTGTGAAATAGTGAGCAGCGATTATTTCACAGGCTGGTCAAAAGATTTTTACCAGTGAGAGTTTTTTTTAAAGGGGGCTGCTTTCTTTTTCTATCTTTTTGACCTTCCCAATTTATCTTTCCCAATTTATGTTATATTTGTACGTATCCACAGGATCCTTCACCCGCCTTTATAAGATCTTGTAGTGAACAAACGGCATATTCCTACCAAAGTGAATAATACACAACTAGCGCTACTAGCACCTAACTGTAAGAATTATTGTTCTTCAGACTTCTAAAGCATCGCGACAAAACGAAATCCAGGTTTACTAGATTGAAGAGAATAGACTTTATCCCAGCATGAAGTCCAGTAGGCTCTTTTGAGTAATAGCTATCAGTAATTTCTCATGTGAAGGCGGAAATGCGAAATCGTAAGACGGAATCTCGGTTGGACTAGGCTAGTTTTTCAACCTGTCTGTTCTGGCAAACGCCAGGCAGGTCTCCCCCTTCCGATTTCCGCTTTTTCAATATCGGTTTGCTCATTTTAATTACATTTTCAGACGTAAACACTTTACATGAGATGAAATTACTGGTCTAGCTTAGCCAGATAGATTTTTCACCAGCAGCATACTGCGCTCCTCAGTGTTCCCCTCCAGATTGGGTATACCTTGAGGAGCGCTCTTTTTTTAGCCGTTGCGGAGCTTTTCCACCTGTGACAATTCTAGCAATAAAAGGTGCTTTGTATTTAAATGTGTCCCCATTACGTTATAATATCCGATTATATCGTCCACGCCCGGAAACCTTAGATGGGACATGGACTTTTCCGCAAGCACAAGCTGTGAATTAGAAAAGGCTGCTGATCATTGCAGCGCATCCAAAAAGGATTCCAGGCTTGAGGTATGCTATTTATCCTGACGAAGACGCTTTCCCATTCATCATCAAGGCCTAATTTTAAGAAAAATGATTTACCTTTAAAAAAATAAACCTTCTCTGACAATTTTTGTGGTCAACTCAAAACGAAGATCATAAGCGTCCCGACGTTTGCTGTCGGGAGAGCGTTGATCAAGGATTTTAGTTGACTAGAGCACAAAAATTATCAGAGAATCAAAAATAAACCGCTAGCCTGGATGTCAAATGGGAAAGAAAAAAATCTTGTAAAAAAGCTAAAAAAGGGAGATGTCCATTCCTTTGATGAAGTATTCAAGGTCTTCAATAAGAAGGTGTATTTTTTTTCCTTCAGCTACCTTAAAAACAAAGAGGACGCAGAGGGGATTGTGCAAGAAGTTTTTCTAAGCCTTTGGAAAAATCGGGCGAAGCTAAAGGTCAAATCTGATTTCCAGGCCTACCTGTTTACCATCACATTTAATACGATTAAAAAGCGGTTTCGAAAATTAGAACGCGAGAAAAAGCACCTGGGGGCCTACTCGCTTTTTGCTAATGTAAGGGATAATCATTCAAACCCTCAACAAGAATATACCCATCTCAATCAGCTATTAGAAAAGTCATTAGAGCAACTTCCTCCTCGTCAAAAGGAAATCTTTTTGCTCAGCAAGAAAGAGGGATTGACTGCTGAAGAAATCGCCAGGAAATTGGAAATCTCAAAACGAACGGTTGAAAACCACCTCTTTCGCGCCAAAACCTATCTCAAAAGTACCTTGCTGGATGAAGGCCTCCTTACGGTCTTATTTTTCTGGCTTTTTGTCAAGTAAACCTTCATTAATTTAGTAGTCAATCTCTGACCCTTTCATTTTTTTTAAAAATAATTCAAGCTCGACTGAGTAATCTGCGATTGAGCGGGATATTACTAATGGGATTACAAGGAGAATAGGAGTTCTCTTGGGATATCTGAAGTACCCTATTACGTAGCGTACCTTTGATGGACCAAGAGATAAAGCGTAACCAAATGAGTATAAACGGAAAAAAAGAAATCGATAAGGAAGTTGTTGATCGATATTTGAATAGTAAAGGAACAGAGGAGGATCGAGAGAAAATGGCGGGTTATTTTGATTCCAATGAAAAGACGAGCGCACTGAAAAAAGCTTCTTTTGATTTCTGGGAGAAAAGTACGGGAGAGGAGGATCTAGCGGGCTATGATGAAGGGCGAGTATTGGATCGACTCAATCACCTATTGCGTTTGGAGGATGCAAAGCGCGCACAGGAAAAGCGAAAAAAGCTAAAGTGGTTTACGTATGCAAGTCGAATAGCAGCCGGCCTATTTATTCCGCTATTGTTTTTTTCCTATTTACAATGGAGTGGTTTTTTTGAAAATCAACAAACCGTTGCGTATTCCTCCATTTATTCTCCTTTAGGTGCCAGAACCCAGTTCCAACTCCCAGATGGTTCTGAGGGCTGGTTGAATGGAGGAAGTTCGCTGCATTTTCCGGCGACCTTTTCAGGAAGATACCGAGAAGTCCAACTGGATGGAGAAGCCTATTTTGATGTACTAAGTAATCCCGAAAAACCATTTGTTGTAACGACCAATGAAATTAAAGTGGTGGCATTGGGTACGTCCTTTAATGTCAACGCTTATGCGGAAGACGAAACCAGTAACATTTTGCTGGAATCCGGAAAGGTAGCGTTATTTAAATCAGATGATGATGGCTTACACAACACCTTGGGTCGATTAGATACAGGCTATCAATTTACCTACTTTAAAGAATTAGATTCCCACCAAACCAAAGCGGTAGATATTTATAAAAGTACAGCCTGGAAAGAAGGTTTACTGGTGTTCAGAGAAGACTTGATGGTCGACATCGTAGATCGACTAAATCGATGGTATAATGTGGAAATTACGATTAAAGATAAAAGACTGGAAACCTATACTTTTCGGGCAACATTTCAGGACGAAACACTAGATGAGGTATTGAAACTACTGAAGCTATCCTCTCCGATCAAAGTCGAAGAAGTTGGCCGAGAAATATTAAAAGACAACACATTTGGCAAACGAAAAATCAATTTATCACTGTAGCAAGACCGCCAACACGTAACAACGAAATGACACCAATTTTACAAGTAACGAAACACCAACTTACAGGACAGGCAAAAGGAAGGGAAAGTGCGGCAACACTTTCCCTAGGAGACCTAGTCAGCGCTTAAATGGAGATCGTTTAAAAACCACTTTAGTACACTTACTAAATCCTTCTCAAATTATGAAAAAAATCCGTACTAAGCCACGGGGTAAGGGCATTTCTTTGCCTCAGTCTAAAATCCTCAACACAATGAAAAACATTTTGCTTTTGATCGTCTTGAGTACCATCCAACTCATAGGAGCGAATGAGGCTTCTGCTCAGAAAAACCTCTTGTCCCTGGATATGGAGAATGTTCCAGTCGAAAGGGTGTTGGAGGAAATAGAGACTCAAAGCGAGTTTTTCTTCTTATACAACTCAAAATTAGTAGACGTAAAGCGGAAGGTGGATGTTAGCGTAACGAAGCAAAAGATCAAAAAAACGTTATCTACTCTTTTTGCAGATACCAAAATACAATTCATGTTAATGGGGCGGCAAATTATCTTGACGCCTCAAGATGAAGCAATGTTGACTAAGCAGAAGAGAGCTAATCCCACAGCGGCTGAGTTTTCCAATGTAATCGTAGAGATGAAGGACAAACTTACCGTTACGGGTTCGGTTACCGATTCCGATGGGCAGCCATTGATTGGAGCTACCATCATGGTGAAGGGAAGTAGTCGAGGGACGATCACTGATGTGGATGGCAAGTTTTCTCTCGAAACAGCTGATGATGATCAGATTTTAGTTATTTCTTATACTGGTTATGAACCCCAGGAGGTAGAAATTGGTGGGCGCAGCGTAATTGATGTCGTGATGCTCGATAATATCGCCTCTTTGGGTGAAGTAGTTGTCATCGGTTACGGCACACAACGGAAAACGGACGTTACGGGAAGTTTGGTCAGAGTGAATCCCGATAAACAATCCGATGTACCCAATACGAATATTCTACAGCTAATCAAGGGTAATGTAGCGGGGGTTACTATCGGTACGCCAGATAGGCCTGGAGAAGAACCTAATTTTAGAATCCGAGGTACCAATTCAATATCTGCCGGAAATGGTCCCTTGATTGTCATAGATGGAATCATCTATTCGGGCTCCCTAAATAATATTAACATTAATGACATCGAATCCGTCGATGTCCTGAAGGATGCCAGTGCCACTGCTGTTTATGGCTCCCGATCTGCGAATGGAGTGGTATTGATTACCACCAAAAAAGGGACTTCTGAAAAACCGGAGTTTAGTTTTAGCGGAAGATATGGCGTTTCAGATCCAGTTTCTTTGATTCCTGTGTTGAACGGAGAACAATATCAACAGAAGATATTGGATTTCAGAGCCGCAACGGGGCAAGAGGCCAATCCTGCGAATATTAGTGATTACCTAACCATTACAGAAGCCGATAACTTAGCGGCCGGAAAAACCATAGATTGGTACGATCGGCTGGTACAGCAATCGATCACCCAGGATTTCACCGCCAGTGTTTCGGGGAGATCGGATAAAACAAGCTATTATTTATCAGGTTCCGTATTCGATCAGGAAGGTATTATTGAAAACGACAACTTCCAAAGGACATCCGCATTGGCCAACTTCACCAATAAGATCACCGATTGGTTTACGTTGTCCTTAAGAACCTCTTTTACCCATCTCGATTATTCAGGCGCAGCCGTGCCCTTAGTTTATGCCTTGAGCCCATATAGTAATTGGTATGAAGACGGCGCAGAAAACGGAGAACTGGAATACTTTCCCATGGAAGACCCGTTTTATCGGCATCCGCTGCTCAATCTAAATATCGATGATCATGATAAAAGGACCGATTTAAGAGGAATACTGTCCACCGTTATCAAAGTTCCTTTTATCAAGGGCTTAAAGTGGACCATGAATTATTCGAGAAACCAGAGAACGAATAGGAGGTATATCTTTAATGACAATACCTTGGCCATCACTGCCAATGGAGATGCTTCCAAGACGATCACAGATTTCAATACTTGGACCTTTGATAATATCGTCAATTATGACCGGGCATTTAATAATGTGCATTCGCTTGGCGCTACCTTCTTGTATAGTAGGGAGTACCAATCTACCGGCGTCACTAGAGCCCAATCTTCCAATTTTTTCAGCCAGTCTTTAGGCTATAATAGTCTCGAGTTGGGCGGTGTACCTGCTGTGTCAACTGGTTTTGGCGAGCAGAACCAGAACGCGATCATGGGAAGAATAAATTATTCCTATGATAATAAGTACTCCATTACAGGAACAGTAAGGAGAGATGGTTTTTCAGGCTTTGCCAATGAAAATAAATACGCCACCTTTTATTCAGGGGCGGTTTCGTGGATTTTGTCCAACGAAGGTTTTCTCAAGGATATAGCTGGATTGGATCGATTAAAACTGAGACTTTCCTACGGTCAGAATGGTAACCAAGCGATTGGTAGCTATCAGACGCTGGCCCGTTTGGCTTCCAGGAATTATGTTTTTGGAGATGGCGGCGGCACTTCAAATGGTGCATTCGTCAACTCAATCGCCAATAACAGCCTGGGATGGGAAACCACGAAAGTTGTCAACTTGGGACTTGATTTTGATCTTTTCAAAGGTAAATTGTCCGGTAGTATTGATATGTATGATTCCAATACGGAGGACTTACTACTGCGAAGAAGTATTCCTAGTTTGACCGGCTTTTCATCTGTCTTTACCAATATTGGGAAGGTTAATAACAAAGGTTTTGAATTGGCACTTAGTTCGGTGGCTGTCAACACCAACGACTTAAGGTGGGACATAGGCTTTGTCTTTGATTTAAATAGAAATAAGATACAGAACCTATTTGGCGTTGATGATGATGGTGATGGAATCGAAGATGATGATATTGCCAATAGATGGTTTATCGGCCAACCTTTAGGGGTGTTTTTTGGCTATGGCGTTGATGGCATTCATCAATCGAATGAGTCTGATATACCGGCCGGGTATGAACCTGGTGATTTCCGTGTTATTGATCACGATGGTGATGGCGACCTTACGCCTGCTGATCGATACATTTTGGGCAATAATCAGGCGAATTATCAATTTAGTATTTCCTCTACAATTGAATACAAGAATTGGTCGCTATTCGTGATGATCAACTCTATCCAAGGTGGCGGGAATAATAATTATTACATGGGTGATAACTTACGGGGACACAACCCTAACGCCCCATTTGCTAGTTGGTCTGAAAGGTTTAGTTTTCCTGCTATGGATTACTGGACACCCACCAATCCTTCGAATACCGCTTCTCGAATCAATTATCAGCCAGCCAGAGGGCACGTCTTTTTGGAAGATAGAAGCTTCATCAGAATACAGGATGTCATTTTATCTTATTCATTCGACCAGAACTTAATCAATAAGTGGAATATCGCAGGCCTTCGGCTGTTTGTAAGCGGAAAGAACCTCTATACCAGTACCAATTGGACAGGCTATGATCCGGAAAATGCTACCACTATTTCCAATGGCCCGATGCTTAGAACCCTGACGACTGGGCTTGATTTAAGGTTTTAAGTACGCTTAAATGGATTAGCCAAGATTTAATTGTTAGCGGAAGTGTTTCACCTAAAAAAAAATAAAATGACTAAAAGATATCAATTCAGGAAAAAGGTCTTCTTATGGCTAAGTTTCCTAGCCATTATAACTGTATCGTGTAACGATGATTACTTAGTTGAAATTCCGAGGGATTTTCTTTCTCCGGATAATACTTTTGTCGATAAAGCTGGGTTTGAGGCTGGGTTAACGGCCCTCTATGCCAATGCTCGTGGATATCAAGCCAGGAATGAAGGTTTGCACGAAAAAGCGTGGGAGGTCTTATTTGGCCAGGGAGCAGATATAGGTTTTCACATTGATAACAAAAACTTTGTTACCGATTATACCATTGTAAATAGCTTCAATTCGACGGCGCGTGACTTTTGGAGAAAAAGCTATTCCATCATCAAGGATGCTAATGTGCTCATCACCAGAGTGCAGGGAGAAAAAGTGGAATTGTCGGCAGATGAAATCAATCAAGTATTAGCGCAGGCAAGATTTTTCCGAGCCTATGCCTATCGAGTATTAGTTTGGTTTTATGGCGATGTTCCTATTATACGAGAGGAACTGACAGCGCCGAAGCTTGACTTTGTCCGGGACCCAGCGGCTTCAGTACTGGACTTTATCCTGGAAGACCTGGAGTTCGCAACGCAAAATTTACCGACGGCTAACCCAAGCGGTGCTCGATTATCCAAAGCTGCAGCAGACTACCTATTAGCGGAAACTTACAATGCTACGCAGCAGTGGGACAAGGCCATAGCTGCAGCAGATCGAATTCTTAACGATGGTCAGTATGACTTGATGTATAACCGATTTGGATCCATGACGGATAAGCCCGGCAATGTATATTGGGATCTCTTTAGAATGGGCAATCAAGATCGTTCGGGCGGGAATAAAGAAAATATTTTTGCTTGGCAATTCGAATTTGATGTAGACGGTGGAGCCCAGCTCGCTGTGGAACGTGCCTGGGGGCCATTCCTAGAAAGATTAAAGAGCCCTGACAATAAGCAGGCTATTTTGAAGGATGAATTCTTGGGCCGCCCGGTTGTATTTATTAGAATCACTCCCTGGGTAGAAACCGGGATGTGGGATGATTTTGCTAACGACATTCGTAACTCTGAAGAAAATGTGCAACGCGTGTTCTTGGTCAACAACCCCGAATCCGCTCATTTTGGAGAACCTATAGCGGCTACCGATGCAAATTACGTCCGAAATCTGTTTCCGTATTATAAAAAGTTTACGCATCCGCATGGACATCCTCAAGGCTATGATACGGGCGGACGGATCTACAATGATTGGTATGTCTTTCGGGTAGCAGGGGTTTATTTGCTGCGAGCAGAAGCCTATCTAGGAAAGGGAGACAACACGAATGCAGCGGCAGATATCAATGTGATCCGAAGTCGAGCTGGTGCGAGTATGGTGGCACCGGGTGATGTGGATCTTGACTATATTTTGGATGAAAGAGCTAGGGAATTGCTAGGCGAAGAATACCGTAGAATCACATTGAGTAGGATGGGGAAACTCGTGGAACGCACGAAGCTTCACAATGCAGTTTCTGGACCAACCATTCAGCCTTTCAATCGCTTGTTGCCGATCCCTCAGGTTGAAATTGATGCCAATAAGGAAGCAGAATTGGCGCAGAACCCAGGTTATTAGTCTGTGCAATAGCTTTTAAAAGCGAATAAAAGCGTGAGGTTCACCTAAAATGAAGTCAATTTATTCTAGGTGAACCTCCATTTTAAAACGAATTCAATGAAAGCAACGATCCAGCGGCTACCTTACCTAATACTCTTGATTTTATTGACGCTATCCTGTACTACCGATCATAAAGCTATCGACGGGAAGCCCAATGTTATCATTATTCTGGCAGATGATATGGGATGGGGAGATGTTGGATACAATAATCCAACAAAAGTATATACGCCTAATCTCGATCAACTGGCCACCAATGGCGTCACCTTCACCCAACACTACACCATGCCGCAATGTACACCTACTCGTGTGGCTGTTTTTACGGGACGTTATCCAGGGCGATTTGGAAGTAACGCGCTTCAAGCGACCAATCAAAAGGTCTTTCCCAGAGGCATACCAACGCTGGCGAGTATGTTCCAGACGGAAGGATATAGAACTTACATCTGTGGGAAATGGCACATGGGATCAGATACGATTAATGGCCCCAATCATTATGGGTTTGAGGAAAGCTATGGTTCTCTAGCCGGTGCAGTTGGTATGTATGATCATCGCTACCGTACGGGGGAATTTGAACAGGCATGGCATAGAAACCACCAGCCCATCGAAGGCAATGAAGATGGTGTACATGCCACCGATCTCATCGCTTCAGAAGTAGCGACTATTATTAAAAAAGAGGAGGATGAACCCTTCTTTATTTTTCTGACCTTTCACGCCCCCCACACTCCTTTGGATGAGAGAGGGGAATTTGTAGATCAACCTACACAATTGGATTCCTTAAACCCGAATCGTTGGTTGAATGAAGACAGCATCACCTGGTTCAATGACCCAGAAAACAAAATTCAAAGAGAGCCCGATCCCGAAAAACGCCTCCTCCTAGCAGCCGTGAATCATCTCGATCACGCTATTGGCGATATTGTAAAAACACTGAATGAATCCGGGAAAAGAGAGAATACCATGATCTTGTTCTCATCAGATAATGGCCCTCAAGTCAATTGGAATGGAAACGCGTACCCAGATGATTTGCACCTGACCGATTTTAATCAATCCATACCCATGAGAGGTTCAAAATTGGATGTATGGGAAGGCGGCATTCATGTGCCAGGCTTCATCAACTGGCCGGGCAAATTGGCCGCCAAAAAGGTAGATGATCCCGTACATGTTATCGATTGGTTTCCCACACTGGCCAACTTGATTGGGCATGAAGAAGTCGGTACCTATCCGTTGGATGGCGTTGATCTCGATCCGGTTCTTTTCAAAAATGATTCCCTGGAAATGCGTGATCTATACTGGATATGGAACACTCGGACCAATCGCTGGGCCTTGAGGTATGGGGATTGGAAGATTGTCAAATATCAAATCGAAGAACCGCAACAAGCGGAAGATTGGCAATTGTTTAACCTAGTACAAGACCCCCAAGAAACAACGGATATTGCCGCGGAAAACCCCAAGATTTTAACACAACTTCATGATATGTTTGTTATTCAAAGGGGAAAGGATAAAAAATAAGCTCTCATACTTCTACCAAAATAGTGAACTACTGTATTCCATACAGAAAACCTTAGCCCTGTTCTTATGCCCGATAGGTTGGTAATTACGTAGCATTATCGTAATATGTACGATCCTGAAATGAATAATTAGCCAGAAATGCGATACGCTCTGCCAGCCTTTTTAATAATAGCTTTCTTGTACTCCTGTGCTGACGATCAGTCAGCATTGGATGCCCCCCCATCCGACGACCTACCCGGTATAGTAGATTATAACTTCCATGTCAAACCCATTCTTTCCGATAAATGTTTTGCTTGCCATGGGCCAGATAAGGCCAGTCAGAAGGCTGACTTGATATTGTATACGCCTGAAGGTGCTTATGCCGAACTGAAAGAAAACCCAGGCCACTTTGCGATTGTCCCTGGAAATAGCAGAAAAAGCAAAATGGTGGAAAGAATCATGGCCACTGATCCAGAAGAGATCATGCCACCGCCGGGGTCTCATTTGAGTTTGAGTGAATACGAGAAACAGCTTCTCATTAAATGGATCAAGCAGGGTGCAGCATACAAACCACATTGGGCTTTTATTCCGCCGCAAAAATGGGATGTACCTACGGTAGAAAACCAAGAATGGGTAGAGAATGGTATAGACAACTTTGTATTATATAAATTAGAAAAGGAAGGAGTAAGCCCGAATGAGGAAGCCGATAAAGAGACCTTACTAAGACGGGTAACGCTCGACCTGACCGGCTTGCCGCCTACCATTGCCGAGGTGGATGATTTTTTAGCAGATGAGGATCAACAGGCCTATGAAAAAGTAGTAGACAGATTGCTGGCTTCTCCGCATTATGGCGAACGGATGGCGCTCGATTGGTTAGATGTAGCTCGCTACGCTGATTCTCATGGTTATTCTACCGACGGCTATCGGATGATGTGGCCCTGGAGAGATTGGGTGATCAAGGCCTTTAACGAGAACATGCCCTTTGATCAATTCATTACATGGCAGATAGCAGGGGACAAATTACCCAATGCCACAAAAGAACAAAGGCTAGCGACTGCCTTTTTAAGAAACCAAAAATTGAATGCGGAAGGGGGCATTGTGCCCGAAGAATACCTGGTAGAATATGCAGCCGATCGAACGGAGACGGTGGCCACGGCTTTTCTGGGCTTAACTATGCAATGCGCCAAGTGCCATGACCATAAATATGATCCCATCTCTCAAAAAGAATACTACCAACTATATGATTTCTTTAATGATGTGAATGAACGGGGGATGACGCAAAACGATGGCAATTCAGGCCCCCAAGTACTGCTCACTACCGAACCGGTAGAAGAGAAAATTGCTTTTATCAATCAAAAAATAGCAGAAGAAGAGGCTAAATTGGCTCAACTCAAAAAAACTGTAAATAAACAAGATTACCAAGATCCAATCATCAACCTCAAGCAGGATTTATTGGTTGACCTTTCCTTTGAAAAGATGATTGAAAATCAGGTATTTGATCAGACTGCGCCTAAAGTATCTCATTCGGTAAGAGGGGAAGCACCATTGGTGGAAGGTAAAAATGGCAGCGGCTTTAAGCTGGGCGCCTATGATCTGGTAAACGTGAAAAACGAGTATCTAGACTTTGACCGATCGGATGCCTTTTCTTTTAGTTTTTGGATAAAGGCTTTTCACGAAAATGATTACTTACCCCTGTTATTCCATCTCGGGGGAAAAAATGACGGGTATAGAGGTTATGAAGTGGCGATCATAAATGGCTATCCTACAATTCGATTGATCGATGGATTACCGGCCAACCTGATTGCTGTTCGCACGCCAAGGGAACTGAGTAAAGACAAATGGGCACATTTTACTTTTACGTATGATGGATCAGGTCGTGCGGATGGCGTAAGCATATATGAGAATGGGGAAAAGTCAAAAAGTGTGATACTATTTGACCAATTGGCAAAAACCTTCTCTCGCGGTAGATCTTCCATCTCAGTGGGAGGCAGGTATGATTATCAGGTGGATACCAAAGGGCATGCCATTATCGATGACTTGAAAATATACAATAGACGATTAAGTGATATAGAATCAACTACCTTATATCAGCGCTTGAATGGGGAGAGCGAGTCGGTACAATATTCAACGGAAAACCTGGTAGAACATTACTTGATAAACGCTAGCCCAGTATGGAGGAAAATCAACCAGCAAATGACGGTGCTGAGAGAAGAGAAGAATCAAATTATAGATACGATCCCAGCAGTCATGGTGATGCAAGACCTTCCAGCACCACGAGCGGCTTTTGTATTAGAAAGGGGCGCCTATGATGTTCGAAGAGAACAAGTACAGCCTGTCTCTTATTACACATCTCCGAGCCCACGA
>CAJXUM010000032.1 GCA_913060855.1 uncultured Lewinella sp.
GAGATCAGCCTCGGTCTCGTGGGCTCGGAGATGTGTATAAGAGACAGAAAGTGGATAACTCGTTAGGGTAGAGGTCTTGTGGATTGCCTGTATAAAATTCGCGATCTTCAGCTTGAGCAAGGGCAAGGATTTCGCCACCTAAGGAGCCCGGAAGTTGGCCTGCTTTCCCCAAAATCATATTCCAGGTATTCTCATCGATGATGGACCATCGCTCCTGCCCTTTGATGAGCTGGATGGCATTCATGAGAGATACATTCTTCACATATTGAGAGTAAGGGGTAACTAATGGCGGATAACCCAGCTTTGGCCAAGCATGTTTAACCTCATCAAATAAGGTCAAGAGTAAATCCTCTTGCGTCATCGTCGGCCGATCTCGTTTAGTGAGCCATCGATTGAGACTGGCAAGGTTCTTTTCCAAGTCAGCCATCAAACTTCCCATCATACCGCCCGGCAATCCTGGCCCAATCAGCAGACTATTCATAAATCGGTTCTGCTTATTGATATAGTAACCGAGGAAGTCATCAATGAACTCCTGACTGAGTTGTCTAGCTGCCATATAGGCCTTGGTATTGATATCGGGTAGGGTAAACCCTGCATCCCGCAGCATTTCATGCACGCTCAATAAATCGGCATGACCCGTTCCCCAACTCAAAGGCTCCATCCCGACATCAATAATGTCGGCGCCCCCTCTTGCGGCTTCTAGCGAAGAAGCGATTGAAAAACCGGGAGTAGAGTGACCATGGTATTGTACAATAACATCAGGATGTCTATCTTTTATCCCCTTCACCATCCGACCGATAGAAGCGGGGCGGCCAATACCTGCCATATCTTTGATGCAGATTTCTTCTGCCCCCAAATCTATATAAGCGTCTGCTAAGTTGATATAGTACTCAACGGTATGTACAGGCGAATGCGTAATCGATAAAGCACCTTGTGCAATCATGCCTGCCTCGCGGGCATACTGGAACGAAAGCGCTAAGTTTTGCGGATTGTTGAGGCCATCAAAAGAACGGGCAATATTAGTGCCCTGCTTTTGTTTAACCTTAAACATTAACTGTCGAATATCGGCGGAAACAGGGCTCATCCGGATACCATTGAGTCCTCTTTCCAACATCTGCGTTTGGATCCCCACTTTATTGAAAGGCTCTGTCCAACCTCGAACCGCTTTATTCGGATTTTCGCCGTAGAGTAGGCATATTTGCTCAAATCCTCCTCCATTGGTTTCTACCCGTGCAAAGCAGCCCATATCAATGATCGGATCGGCTACTTTGAGCAATTGATCGAGTCGAGGCATATATTTTCCAGAGGATTGCCACATATCCCGGTAGACTAGGCAGAGTTTTAGTTCTTTTTTCATCGTTTGGTGTTATTCGGCTGATTCACGCTAATTAGGACTTTACAGTTTCCACCTGCAGCAAGCGCCCTTTCCCTTGTGTGGCTACTTCGACACTGGCAGTGAGTACCGCTAATATTTCTGGAGAGATCGTTTCCGTACGAGAAGGGATAAATCGATCGGCGCTAGAACCCGATCGAAGACTGGGACTAGACCAACGATTGACAGCAAAAATTAGTAAGCGGGCGGTTAAAACAACCAGGCCCAAAATGAGGAAAACGCTAATCATGCCCAAGAACAGAAGCTCGAATGCGAGTTGCATATCTGGTGTCATCGGTTATTATTTGGTTAGGCGTTCGAAGTCAATTGTTAGAAAGGTTTTCAACCGTTTTTTATGTTTGGCCAAAATACCTAGACTAAAAGTCCCACTCATTTCTACCTGGCTTGCCTCGAGTCCATTTCGCGACAGACAGCTGGACAGCTTCGATTACTCATGCTGGCCAAATAAGCTCAGAGAAAGATTATTAACTGATAGAGAAAATTTCTCTAAAAACTAAATGGATAACAAATCTAATAAAACATGGGAAATTCACCCGTCATCGGAATTTTATTTTCTAAAAATAACCGTTTTAGGAAGGGTTTTGCACTGCCAGAGCCTTACTGACCAAAGATTATTACTGTATGTTCTATTTGACGAGCAGCGATTTGGGTTTCCCAAATCGCTGCTCGTCAGTACATCCATTTTTGGTGAAGTTAGATTTAGCAGAAAGCTAATCTATCGACCAACCCACTTCAGAAGTCTTTCTCCAGCTATCGAGTACGCTACAGCTTTACAAACCTACTCGTTATCAGTTGTTGATCCATTTGGATTTGCAATAAATAGGTACCCTTTTTAAGAAATTCGATATTGATAGTTGCTTGATTCCTCGTACGCAAGAGGCGTTGGCCTGTCAAACTTAGGATAGATATTTCCCCCATAGATCTGCCTTGGCTTTTGATATGCAATAGGTTTTGAGCTGGATTTGGATAAACCAATAATGGTTTGGGTTGAGGCGGTATCTCGGTCGACGTTAAAGTCAATCGTTCGCAGCTAGCGGAAGGCGGGTAGGTGAAGTCTCCATTCTGATAGCATACGAAGGAATTGATTCCTCCTCCGATAGCACATCCGTCCGTATTCCACAATAGATAACCTTGTTCGATTTGCCCCACCTTTTCGACGATCGTAAAGTTTTCATAGGGGCCAGGACTCGCCCCGTTCAAGCAGATCTTTTGACCGTACCAGATTTGATGATTTTCTCCTGCTAATAGTACAGAACTGATACTATCCACAGCTAATTGTAAGTCTATACCAGCAGGAAGATTTGTTAATAACAATGAATCGGTAAGCCCCATGTTGAAATCCAAACGCAAAGTATTGTCGATAAAAACGGAGTCATTGGCTATCCGCATCACCCCAATCGTTTCGGACCCCTGATTAGTAGCCAAAGGAGGAAGGAGTTGCTCATGAAAAAAGGTTCTACGCAGGACTTTATGCAGTAAGCCATTGATCATCGTATCCTTTTCAATAGCAATGATTTCCCATCCCGTTCCATTTCCATCGTGTGCTTCATAGGTATAACGCCAAAAGGAACCGACTGCTCCAAATTCATTTTGTGCCGAGATAGCGCCAATCAGGAAAAAATGGAGGGCAATACCAACAAGCGTGATTTTCTTCATCATCTCATTAAATTACAGCTAATCTGGTAGTCAGGCGAAGTAACTAACTCCTGGATCAGCTCAATGTAAGCCAGCTTGCATTCGGGCTTCTAATACCTACCGCTAGACAAACTCCTAATCTAACTGTCCACTCTGCCATTTCTCCCACATGGCTTGCTCTCGTTCTAATAACTTATCAAACTTGCTAGGGTGAGGGATTTCAATGGCCATTGGTTGCTCCGTTCTAGGGTGTTGGAATTGCAGGGCGACTGCTGCTAAAAATAGGCCCTTTCTTTTTAGAATTAAACCTTCACTACCGTATAAGGAATCCCCTAGTATTGGGTATCCTAGATTTGATAAATGAATCCTTAATTGATGGGTACGCCCCGTCTCAGGGTATAGGCTAACAAGGGAAAGGGTTTTATTTTTGATAGAGAGAGATTTGCTGACTAATTCATAGCGAGTGAAGGCAGATTTATCACCAATAGATTCAGTGATCCGGCCCGATTCCGGTACTTGACCGATGCAGATAGCCCGGTATTTTTTTCTAATACTTTTATCTTCAAACTGGCGCCCCAAATGTACCCGAGCTGAAGCCGTTTTAGCGATTAAAAGCAACCCACTGGTCGCTTGATCCAATCGATGAGTAGGTTTGGGCCAGGGCAAAGCATCGGGAAGAGAAGAAGGCGTTAAATTGGAAGCGAGCGTGTTGGTGATCGTGCGAAACTGATTGCCACTGACGACGATACCTGCTGGCTTATTAACAACGGCTAAATCCTCATCTTCATATACCACTTCCAAGGCCAAGTCATAGTTTTTGGGTGCTTGTTGCTCTAAATCAAACAATTGGATTTCATCATTGGCTTGGACCCAGTAGGCCGTCGTAGAGACGAGCTCATTGACTCGAATGGCGCCGCTTTTTATAGCCTTCTTTACGCTTTTTCGAGATACCAGTTGAGGGAAAATACCACAGGCATAATCACTAAGGCGAGAAGGGGAAGAACCGGATTCAACGATATGGGTAGCCAATAAATGCACAGTATGTGAAAATCGATATTTGATTACAAAAGCAAGTGTTACCTACTTATTATCTGGCAAAGTTATTGGAAAATTTATACATTGCCCGATAACAACTGGATAAAGATGTTTGATGCGGGCTTATTCTCTAAAGATCTGAAAATACAAAAGTTACAATATCAACTTAGGGCACCGGTGGATAGGGAGTTGATGGAAGGCTACATTGATCAATTGAAAAATGTAAGCCTTAATGGGCTGAAATCTGATAGGCAGAAAAATGCTTTTTGGATCAATGTATATAATGGCATGACCAATTATTTGATCATTGACAATCAGCTCAAAATCCACATGAAAGAATTGCCGGGCTTCTTTGCCAATCATCGCTTAGACATTGGTGGGCACTGGCTTTCCCTGGATGATATCGAACATGGGATACTTCGTAAAAATGCCAGAGGACATTTGCCAAATGATGATGTTAAATTGGCATGGCAAGTGGAAGCGTTGGATTATAGAATACATTTTGCCTTAAACTGCGGAGCTTTATCCTGCCCCCCTATCGCTTTTTATCAAGAGAATAGGATCGATCAGCAACTCGCCATGGCTACCGATAATTTTATTGGAGCAGAATTTATCGTAAATGAGTTTTCGAAGACCATTGTGTGCTCTTCGCTCTTTGATTGGTACCGTGAAGATTTTGGAAATCTCTATCTTAATGATCCGATTTATGAAGGATTTCAAGTGCAGCTAAAACCTTATGATTGGTCTATTTGACAAGAGGAGAGTGGCGTCGAGAGAGAAAAGAGCTGCGATATGCACCATATTACCAACTCTCAACGTTTCTTGTCTATCGGTATTTTAATTTGAAAGATATAGAGAAACTTAATATTGTAGCTTTATTTATTATTTTTGGACATTCACCTCCCAGTAAAAAAATCAACCCTTTACAAAACCTTTTCTGGCAGCGTTAAATTATGGAACAATATTCCACAACCGCTTACCAGAGAGTACTAAAAAACGCATTATGAAAAAAGGATGGTTTGTTATTATTGCACTGTGTGTTGTACCGCACTTTCTCGCTGCGCAATTTACCTATAGAGGACTCAATAAAGAGCGCGAAGTAAAATCAGGTTCAGGACAGGAGTTTACGGCGCCTTTTACCCGAATTCCTGATTTCCATTTTGTACAATTTGCGGTATACCCAGCGAGTACAAACCCTGATAAATTAATGGCACCCAAGGGTATAGGAGAAGTTTGGCTCATCTATCATCGCGATACGAAGATCAAAAACCAATATGGAGCTTTCTATATTGTCAAACCCTTCCAGAACCTAGGTGATGCCAAAACGGCTATTTCGACCTACAAAAAGATCAAGATCAATAGCTGGTATAACAAAGATTTGACTGGTGCTACTTTCGAGTTGATAGGAGTCGCCACGCAGGATTTTCAGATAAAAGCCATACCGGACGAAGGACGATAAAGTAGGGAAAGCCTGAAAACATCCAAGGACCTGAGGCGTAAATAATTAGGATAAAAAATGGCAAAAAAAGTCCCCCAAAAAGGGCCAAAAAGGCTAAATTGGGGGACGAAGTCATTTAACTAACTACAAGATAACCAAATAATCTTTGGAAGCCACACTTTTCAGCCTTGCCCAGATTAAGAGTTCAGCAGAATTGATTTTTGAGCGAAGCCCATTAGGCCAGATCCATGCTCAAATTCCCTTTGAACAATTAGCCGACAGCTTTCGAGATTTTAAGTCTCCCCGCCATCAAGGAGGACGTCGTCCCCATTTGAGTATAGCAGGTGGTTTGGGTTTGATGTTCCTCAAGCATCACTTGAAGCTAAGTGACCGAATGTTGATTGAGCGACTCAACACCGACTGTTTTTTGCAATTGTTTTGTTTCACACAAATTCCCTTGCATAAGCCCATACGAGATAAGGATTTGGTAGGCCGCTGGCGCCGTTTTTTCGGGTTGCATATGGACATGGCTCAGCTACAAGATAAATTAGCTCAGCACTGGAAGCCCAATATGGAGAATACTCATGTGTTAATGGATGACGCTACTTGCTATGAGAGCCATATTAAATATCCCACCGATGTTAAGCTTTTGTTGGACTGCTGTAAATGGTTGGATAAACAGACCATCCAGGCTTGCCGATTCTATAGCATGGCGCTGCCTCGTCGAGACAAATATCGCAAAGCTATTGATCGAGTGGTGACTTACCAAAAACTCAAACGCAAACCCAAAAACAAAGGAAAGAGACTACGTCGTTCCCTACTATACTGGCTGGCTCAATGGCAAGAACAGCTTCAAGTCTTGCTCAACTTAGGAGCTCAATACCATCAACAACTCAATCAAAAAGTATATGATCGGATCAAGGTTATTCGAATCATCTACCAGCAGCAATCCTATATGTTAGCCCATAACGTACGTAAGGTGGCTCACCGCATAGTCAGTTTATTTAAGCCCTATATTCGTCCTATTATTCGAGGCAAGGAACGTAAAAAGTATGAATTTGGAGCCAAGGCTCATATTTCTCAGGTGGACGGCTTAAATTTCATTGAGCATCTATCATTTGAAGCTTTCCATGAAGGAATTCGCATGTGGTATAGCATTGCCAAGCACAAAAAACGCTTCGGCAAATGTACTCACTATGCAGCTGATCGAATCTATGCTACTAATGCCAATCGCAAGAAAGCTAAAAAACTCCATATTCAAACTTGCTTTGTCAGAAAAGGACCAAAGGCCAAGGATGAGAAGCAACGCCAAAAAGTCAGATCCATACTAGCCAAAGAACGAGCTACTCGCTTAGAGGGTAGTTTTGGTACCGAAAAACAACATTATGGGGCTGATCGGATTAAAGCTAGAACCCAAGAAACTGAAATAGCATGGATTTTCTTTGCTATCCATACGGCTAATGCTGTTAGGCTAGCCCGAAGTATGGCTAAGCGCAATAAACAGACTCCTCATCCAGCACGAGCGGCCTAAACTTAGGGCCTCCATTTCCAATACTGATTTTGATTTTTTGAGAATAGATGGGGCTTCTCCTGGTCAGCCTATGGTTAGAGTGCTCCAAAATAGAATTTAATCCCTCAATTCTACCCGAATTTGACTTTTTTACTGCCAATCAGAGGCCAGCAGACCTTGCTCAAAACCAAATTTTGTTCGGATTTTGATTCAGCCCAAGGCCTCAGAGGGTTTTCAGGCTTTCCCTAAAGTAAACGAATCGTCTATTTGATAATGGAGATATTGTGAGTTGATGGGGTACGGGTTGTTGAACACGGAATCCATCAACTCGCAACCATCTACCGCGCAATGTGTGGCTATTCTTTAACCACCAAAGAAATTCCTTCCGGTTTTATCTCTATTAATTGTTGCTTATACAAAGCACCAAGCGCTTTTTTAAAAGTCTTCTTACTCATTTCCAATTGCTCCTTGATATCTTCCGGGGCACTTTTATCACTCAAGGCCAGGAACCCACCACTATCTCGAATTCTATTCAATATTTTTTCTGCATTGGGCTCTACATGTGCATAGCCGGCTGGCTCAAGACGGATATCTATCTTATTATCAGGTCGGATATGTTTGATATAACCTTTCAGCCTTTTGCCCGCTCGAAGCTTTTTGAATAACTCATTTTTATAGATCAAGCCGACGTGTTTGTGATTGATAATAACATTCACGCCCAGGTCAGTCGCATGGGTTACGATTAGGTTGACTTCCTGATCTTCTTTAACGGTCAGTTCCTTGTTGTTGATAAATCGTTGCCATTTGTTGGTAGCTACTAGTCGGTTACTCTCCTCATCCACATAAAGGTATACGACATAATACTGGCCTTTGACCATATCCATTCGCTGTTCCCGAAAAGGGACCAATAAGTCTTTCTCTAAGCCCCAATCTAGAAAAGCCCCTACCTGATTAACTTCCTTCACCTCTAGATAGGCCACTTGATGAAGCAAAATCTTAGGCGGTGAAGTTGTCGCTGTCGGTCGATCTTCAGAATCATTGAAAACGAAAACAGAAATAGCATCGTCTATCGCTAGATCGCCTACAAATTTTCTAGGCAAAAGAACCTCTATCCCTTCTTCATCTTCTAAATACATCCCGTGACGAGTTTCACGAGCGACAGTGAGATGGTTGTACTGACCCAGTTGTATCATACCACAAAAGTAGGAAAAAGGACGGTATCCGTTGATGAAATTATTTGACACCTAGTCTATGTTACCGTGTAGCATAAGTTCTTTAGTATTTTGAGCAGCGTATTTTGGTGAAAGACAAGGCCCGAAGAGGGAAAATAGCCTTAGCTACCTGACCGATGAGAAACGAAGTCGTTCGCCAAAAGACACGCTCAACATGCCAAGTTATTTATGTTACACGGTAAATACCGACAGTTCAATAAAAAAACAACTCCCTTCCCCTTCTTTGCTTTGTACAAAAAGTTGTCCTTGATGAGACTGGATAATTTGTTTGGAGATACTCAAACCTATGCCGGTTCCCTTCTCCTTGGTGGTATAGAATGGGATGAAAATCTGCGTAAATACCTCATGGGGCATTCCTGGACCATTATCCCTCAATTGAAACAATAGCCTGTTTTTGTCTTGGCTACAGTCTAGTTGGAGAATCGGATTTTCGGTTTCCGCCAGGGCTTCTACGGCATTGGTGAAGAGATTGATGAAAACTTGTTCTAAAAGGTATTGATCTCCTGGGAAAGAGACGGAAGAAGAGGGTAAGGTCAGTTGGAACTGAATATTATTTTTTTCGAAAGTTTCTAGCAGCAGTTGCTCAAGATTTTTGATAAATGGAAATAAATCTATGGGTGCCAAATTAGGCACTGGGACACTAAGAAATTGCCGATAACCTCTGACGAAGGCCAACAGACCTTTTGCCCGGTCTTTGGCGGTGCCGATGGCAGATTGAATGTCTTCCGCATAGGGATGTGGGCTTTGCTCATCGTGCAGTAGGGTTTGTGCTAGTTCGGTGAGAGAGATGACAGGCGTCAGGGAATTCATAATCTCATGAGTCAGCACTCGTATGACCTTCTGCCAGGATTCTATCTCCTTTTGATCGAGGTGACTTTTGATATCCTTGATGGTGTAGAGGCGAATCTGTTTTTGAAGTAAGGAGAAGGTTGTCGCTTGGAGGAGTAAGCTTTGCTGTTGATTTCCCAGTTGCTGGGTGTGGATACTGGGAGCCCCAATGGGAAGTTGGTGTAATATATTTACGATCGGAATCTTTCTTAGTACGAGAATATCCCAGTCTTTGGGGGCTATCGTACCTACTATTTGCTGTGCGTAATGATTGAAAATTAAAATGCGCCCTCCTATTTCATGTGCGATGATACCGACATTTAACTGGCTCACAGCGATATCCAAAAACTCTTTCTGCGCTTCTCTTTGCATTTCTGTATCCTGATAGCGTTCTATAACCTCATTAAACGTACCATACAATTTGCGAAAGTTACGGCCACTTCGGTTGGTTTGAAAGTGAGTGGCAAAATCATCTTTTTGCAAGGCTTGTAAGAGATGAACTAGGTCGAGGTTGGTACGATTGATAAAACGGATAAGCTCTAAAGTAATTAGAATGACAAGTAGACCTAGAATGAGATTGGAGAAAAACCACTTGCTTTCCAGGCGAGTCATGGCGATGCCCAGCAAAAGAAAAAAGAGCAGCCCAAGGCGAAGAAATAGTAATAAGCTAAAACGATTATAAATCATATTTTTCCATTCTGCGATAGAGACTTTGTCGAGTAACGCCCAATGCTTGAGCGGCTTGTGTCAGGTTACCATGATGTAAATCGATGGCCTTCAAAATAAGCATCTTCTCTATTTCAATCAAATTGTAGGAATCTAGGACAGTAGTTTCTTGAAAACTGTCGGAAAGAATGAAGTCCTCTGGGCCAATCGATTCATCATCACACAGGATAAATGCTCGCTCCAAGGCATTTCGAAATTCACGGATATTACCCGGCCAATGATACCGACCCAGTTTCTTCAAGGTTCCAGCTAGGGTTTTGACCGTCTTGTTATATTTGGTCGAAAATTCCGCCAAAAAATGTTCGTATAGCAGCGGAATATCTTCGGTTCTTTCTCGCAGGGGAGGGATAGTAATGCTGATCGTATTGAGTCGGTACAATAGATCTTGGCGAAATTGCTGGTCGCGCACCCGTTGATCTAGAGGTGCATTGGTCGCTGTGATCAATCGGATATCAATGGCTTCTTCGATGCTCGTACCGAGTTTGGTTACCTTTCTACTTTGTAAGACGTGCAGTAGTTTTCCTTGCTGCTCCAATGGAATATTTCCAATCTCATCTAGGAATAGGGTGCCGCCATTAGCTGCTTGAAATACACCCTGGCGTTCATTTTTTGCATCAGTAAAAGCGCCTTTTACATGTCCAAACAGCGTAGATTCAAATAAATTATCGTGCAGTGCGCCCAGGTCTGCTACCACAAAAGCTTGCTGCTGCCGATTCGATTGCTGATGAAGGAAGCTTGCCAGGCTACTTTTCCCGGTACCATTTTCTCCCAGGAATAAGATGTTAGCATCTGTGGGCGCTACTTTTTTTACCTTTTCTATGACGTCGATCATGGCTGGCGATCGACTTTCCAGGAACTCATTTTCAGTAGGGGAAAGAGTAGTGTTTTTTCTTTTAGGGAGTGCCTTTTCAACCACACCTAATAATTTCTCATTGGTCCAGGGTTTGAGTAAAAAATCGGATGCGCCCTGCTTCATGGCTTCGACAGCCAGGTCGATATCACCATAGGCAGTGATAAGAATAACAGCAGTATCTGGGGCTTGTTGTTTGATTTGTTTGAGCCAAAACAGGCCTTCCTTCCCGCTTTGCTTCCCCGGCCGAAAATTCATATCCAATAGGACAAGGTCAAATACCTCATTGGCCAATCGATCGGCTAGATTCGAAATGCGTTGTTCGGTAGAAACGGATTCATAGTAATGGCCTAAAACCAATTCTAAAGTGCGGAGTACGTCTTTATCGTCTTCCATCAAAAGTAGGCGATAATTTTTTTTAGCCATATTGTGATTTTAATTCCACTCCAAATAAGCGCTCATTTCTGCACGAAGATGA
The DNA here is from genome assembly GCA_913060855.1 of uncultured Lewinella sp. Classification (GTDB taxonomy): domain Bacteria; phylum Bacteroidota; class Bacteroidia; order Chitinophagales; family Saprospiraceae; genus DT-111. Next base: position 11,126 of record CAJXUM010000032.1, read on the forward strand.
ACATTAAGGTGTACGGAATCGGTCGTTTTGAGAATATTTTTTCTGATTCAATTTGATAAAGTATTGATTATTAGTAAGTTTTGATTTTGGTATAATAATTCGAGTAGTATACAGGGGTAGTGGCCGTTGAGTAATATAAAACAAGGATTTATTTCTGAATTTTAATCTAAAAGTCCGAAGCTCCAGCCACAACTGCAATTTGAATGAAAAATCTTCGATTTCCAAGCATGAAAATGCCCAATCATTAAAAAAGTGAGTAATGAGATTCAAGTTAATACTGCGCAATTTATGGAAAACCAAGTTTTATTCATTGCTCAATATTGTAGGATTGGCGATGGGGATGAGTGTAGCCATTATTACTTTTTTATACCTGCAAAGTGAATGGACTTACGACCAGCATCACTCAAAATATGAAAGAATATTTCGGGTCGGATCCAGTTATCTTAAACCAGAAGTTGAGGACAGGTATGCACTAAGTGGAATGGCAATGGGGAGACTGATGAAAGCAGAATTTCCAGAAATAAAGGAATTTGCTCGCTTCAATTTCAAATCTGAAAAGTGGATGTTTCAAAATGGGGAGAAGTTCTTTTTCCTCGATGATATCCATGAAACGGATTCCACGGCCTTGCAGATTTTTGATCATGAGTTTATACAGGGAAATCCAAAGACCGCTTTAGATGGCAAAAACAGCCTGATCCTATCGGAATCGATGGCAAAGCGAATTTTTGGAGAGGAAGACCCGATGGGCAAATCTCTTAAGTCAGGTAGTCGATTATTAGAGGTTACTGGCGTATATAAGGATTTACCAAAGAACACCCATTTTATCTATGAAGGCTTGATGTCGGTTTACAATGGGGAGGAGAACTTTGGGTTGACAGATGCTCAATCCTTAAATTCTATTGGGGACTACACTTATATTCTTTTGCATGAAGGGGCTAGTATAGCAACGATAGAAGAGAGAATGGGCGATTGGGTTGATAAATATGGTCGGACACCAAGCGATGAGGATCGGATTACAAAACCGATTATCGAACCCTTGGCAGAGATACATTTCAACTCTGATTTGCCTTATGATCGTCCACATGGGAATACGAGTTATTTATACGCATTTTTTAGTGTAGGCCTATTGATTTTGCTATTGGCCAGTATTAATTACGTCAATTTGGCTACTGCTAGAGCCACCACTCGAGCGAAGGAAATTGGGGTGAAAAAGGTGGCAGGGGCAACTAAAGGCCAGCTCATCGGATTTTTTCAATTAGAATCCTTATTTATCACTGGACTAGCCTGTTTGATTGCCCTAGGACTTACGGAATTGGTATTCAATCTATCTAACCTGAATGGTCTCTTAGATAAAGATTTATCCTTGAATCTATTGAGTAACCCTACACTTGTAATGGGTATCATTGGCATATTTTTATTGGTCAGTGTATTGGCGGGTGTTTATCCTGCTTTTTATCTATCCAGCATTGAGCCGATGGGCGTATTGAAGGGGGCTTTCAAGAACTCAGCTTCTGGGATTTTGTTGAGACGATCTCTTGTTGTTTTCCAATTTGCCATATCTATCGGTGTGGTAGGCATTACGCTCCTAATGGGGCGTCAGATTGATTTCTTGAGAAACAAAGACCTGGGCTTCAACAAAGAAAACCTAGTGCATATTCCCATTAGATCGAGAAATGCAGGAAATCGGATGGGTGCCCTAAAACAGCGCCTATTGCAAAATGATGATGTAGTGGGCGTGACACTATCTGATCAGGTACCTGGTATTTATGTAGATCGTACCGACATCAGTGTAGATGGCCGAGAAGGTATAGAACAAGTTCCAGTGAGTTATATGCAGATAGATCATGATTATCTCGATGTGATGGATACTGAAATCGTCGAAGGGCGCAACTATGAATTGGGAAGATCGACAGACTCTACGCATGCTATGATTGTCAATGAAACCTTTGTGGCAAAGCGTGGATGGGAAGAGCCGATAGGGAAGCGGTTTGTCGTAACGGAAGATTCTCTAGGTAACCAGGACTATGGGCAGGTGATTGGCGTTGTCCAGGACTTCAATACACATTCATTGCACGAACCTATGTTGCCGATTGCGCTGTTCCTCAAAACAGGCGTAGGAAGTAATCTCTATGTGAAAATAAAAGGGGATAATCCGATGGCGACTATTAATAGCTTGAGTAGCACTTGGCAAGATGTAGTCCCTGATATACCTATGGATTTTACCTTTCTGGATGATGACTTGGACCAATTATACAATTCTGACGAAAGACAAAGCAAATTGCTTTTTTGGCTGTCGATTATTTGTGGCATTATATCATGCTTAGGCCTTTTTGGATTGGCCTCTTTTACGACTGCGCAACGAACCAAGGAGATGGGCGTTCGCAAGGTGCTAGGCGCTTCCGTCTCTCAAATTGTTGGGTTGTTGTTCAAAGAAGTGATGGCGGTGGTTGCCATTGCAGCGATCGTAGCTGTACCGCTTATTTATTGGTCGTATCGAACCTGGTCGGCTGGCTTCGCTTATCATCTGGGAATGGATTTCTTGATGATATTGGTGGTCTCTTTACTCGCTTTGTTGATCGCTTTCTTAACGATCAGTTTCCATGCTTCGAAATTGGCGATGAGCAACCCCGTGCACTCCCTGCGGATGGAATAGTCTCTTTCCCCTTTCCCTTCCCCTCCTCAAGGGGTGAGTGCACTCACCCCTTGAAGGGGGAAGGAAGGGAGAAAGACCTCAGAAAAGCACCGTCGAGCGCCGCTCAAGGAGGATTTCATCCCGCCACTCACCATTGAGTTGGCCAATAGCCTTTCGCCGCCCAATGGTAGTGAAATCTTTAGCTTGGTGAAGTTTCATGCTGCCAAGGTTCTCTGGAAAGATACTAGCCTGCAAGGTCCAGATGTTATGGGATTCAGCAAATTCAACGAGCGCTTGCAATAAGGACTTACCTACGCCTTTGCCTCTAGCCAATTGACTTACATAAACAGATACTTCCGCCACCCCTGCATAGCTACAAGCACCGCTAATTCCCTGCAATGCCGCCCAGCCCAAAATTAAACCCTCTTTATCCGTTGCTAGAAAGACTGCGTTTTCGATCTTTTTGGCAAACCATTCTTCCCCACTTGGAATGCCACAAGATGTAACAAAGGTGGCATGCCCTGTTTCAATACCTTCAATGTAAATGGCCTTGATGCTAGGCCAGTCTGCTAATGTGGCTTTTTGTATCGTAATCATGTGCAGTATTTGCTTCAAAATATTTCAAATATATTCTTTTAATCGTACATAAGCAATAAAT
>CAJXUM010000033.1 GCA_913060855.1 uncultured Lewinella sp.
GAGATCAGCCTCGGTCTCGTGGGCTCGGAGATGTGTATAAGAGACAGGGGCTACATTGATTCGATCGTCACTTTCTAACTTGGCCATCCCCGTGGTCATAATCTCATCGGCAGTATACTTTTCCAGCAACTTTTCATTCCTCGTCTTCTCCTTTTCTGGATTCGCGCCTTTCAAAAAATAGAGTACATCAGATTTACTGATAATTCCTACGATTTTTTTATAGCGAACAACCGGAATGTGGTGCAGACGTTTACTATCAAAGATTTCTTTTACTACCTTTAGGCTATCTTTAGGGTTGACGGTGATCAAATCCTTAGTCATAATTGTAGATACTGGTGCTAGGATATTCATAATAAGGCAGATTAATGTTTGTAAATGTGAATTATAGTGGCAAGATCCTCGATTTGATGCAGACAAATAATGACTTTTATCACTCTCCTTCATGACAATGCTCAATGAGTTTACCACCCCCTTAAAATACCTTGCAAAAAAGTACAACCAATCTTGAATAGATACATTAAAACAGGAGATCCTGGAGAGGGTAACAAGATACTAGAAGCTATCTTTGCGGATGCCATCGATGGTATTATTACTATCGATGCCAAAGGGAATGTAGAAGCCATCAATCCCGCTGCTGCAAAGTTGTTTGACTACCTACCGGAGGAAGTTATTGGCCACAATATCAAAATGTTGATGCCGTCTCCCTACCGAAAGGAACACGATGGTTATATCCAGCATTATCACGATACCCGCCAACCCAAAATCATCGGCATAGGGAGAGAAGTAAAGGGGCAGAGAAAAGATGGCAGCATATTCCCATTCTTCCTGAGTATCAGCGAAATAAAATTGGAAAATCGGAATATTTTCGCCGGGATCATTCATGATATTTCCGATATTAAAGAAAAGGAAAAGGAACTCCTTTACAGCCAAGATCAGTTCAAAGCCATCTTTGAATCCGCAGTCGATGCTATCGTCATTATTGACAAAGAAGGTATCATTCAGATTGTTAATCCAGCTACTGCTACCTTGTTTGGACACGAAGTTTCGGCTATGAAAGGGCAGAATATTAAGATGCTGATGGGTCCCTCCCACAGTGCAAAACACGATGATTATATCAAGAGCTACCAGACTACCAAAATCCCCAAAATCATCGGTACCGGGCGAGAGGAATCTGCGATGCATAAGGATGGTCACCTTTTTCCGATTATGCTCTCTGTAAGTGAAATCAGTCTGAATAAGCAGACTTTTTTCGTTGGGCTCATTCACGATCTTACGCAACAAAAAGAAATAGAGCATGCCATCAAGACCTTGAATGAAGAACTAGAAGATAAAGTTGTTAAACGAACCGAGGAGCTCTCGAAAGTGGTCAATAAATTACTATCGACTAATAAGCAACTGAAAATTGAAATTACAGAACGGAAAAAAATTGAAGAAGCACTCATCGACAGCCAAAAAGAACTGAAGACTGCGCTCGAAAAAGAAAAGGAATTGAATGAACTCAAGTCTCGTTTTGTCTCCATGGCTTCTCATGAATTCAGAACGCCATTGAGCACTATTTTGTCCTCCGCCTCCCTCATCGGAAAATACATCACAGGAGAACAACAAGATAAACGACAGAAACACATTGATCGAATTAAATCAATGGTCAATAACCTCACCAGCATTTTGAATGACTTCCTGTCCCTTAGTAAGCTGGAGGAGGGTCGTATCAATGTACTGGCCGAATCTTTTCAATTCAATGACTTTTGCCATTCTGTCTTCGAAGAAGTATGGCCTTTATTGAAAAACGGGCAAAAGCTTGACCACCAAGTTTTAGCCGTAGATCAAGAGGTATACTTGGATAAACAACTGATTAAAAATATTTTGTTTAACTTAATTTCTAATGCCATCAAGTATTCACCGGTAGATAGCACGATTAAATGCCGGACTCGCTATGAAAACGGTTTTCTACACATTGACATTATAGACCAGGGTATGGGTATCCCAATGGCAGATCAAAAACACCTTTTTACCCGTTTTTTCCGAGCCTCAAATGCCATTAATATTCAAGGAACTGGCTTGGGATTAAATATTGTAAGGAGTTATGTAGAATTGCTGAATGGCAGTATTCATTTCGAAAGTGAACAAGGACAAGGGACTCAGTTTCATATTAAACTACCAACACATTATATCGCATGAAGAAAGTGTTAGTTATAGAAGACAACTTAGAGGTCAGGGAAAATCTAGCCGAAATTTTAGAGCTATCGGGCTATGAAGTCTATACCGCTGAAAATGGAAAAGTAGGTGTCCAACAAGCCCGCTCTACACGACCAGATATCATACTTTGTGATGTCATGATGCCAGAACTAGATGGCTTCGGTGTACTACGCATATTAGACCAAAATCCTCAAACCGCCGATATACCCTTTGTCTTTCTGACCGCTAAAGCCGAAAAGGACGATTTCAGGAAAGGAATGAACTTAGGGGCTGATGATTATATCACCAAGCCTTTCGACGATGTAGAATTACTTGATGCCATCGAAATGCGGCTCAAGAAAAGTGAGCGGATTAAGAAAAGCTTTGATGGGACGCCAACTGGACTCAATAATTTTATTAGTGAAGCCCGTGGCCAACAAGAATTAAATAAACTATCGGAAAATAGAGAACTACAGCGTTTTAGAAAAAAAGACCTCATTTATGAGGAGGGGCAGTATGCCAAACGACTCTATTTTATCGCCAGTGGAAAGGTAAAGACTTTCAAAACGAATGATGTCGGGAAAGAATACATCATTAAGATTCATAAAGCGGGAGAATTCCTAGGCTATCAGGCACTCATTCGAGAAGACAAATACCATGAAAGTGCTAGTACCTTGGAAGAAACAGAAGTCAGCCTCATACCCAAAGAGGATTTCTTTGCCCTCTTGTACAACAATCGAGATTTTTCTGCCCGTTTTATCAAGATGCTTGCTGATAATATGGAAGACCAGGAGGAACAACTGCTGAGTCTGGCCTACAACTCTATTAGAAAAAGAGTGGCTGAATCCTTGCTCGTTTTGCAGGAGCGTTTTGCCAAAGAGGGGATTTCTATTCTCAGAGATGATTTAGCCAGTATGGTGGGTACGGCGAAGGAAAGTGTAATTCGTACACTGACGGATTTCAAAAATGAAGGCTTAATTAAAATCGAAGGAGGAACTATTGCTATTTTGAATGCTGATAAATTGGCTATGATGCCTAACTAGGCAAGTGAAACTCTTTTTCACCAGGCAGTATTTTTTCCGAATGGATCAAAAAAAATGATCACTAAAGCAGATGCCTTAGTGATCATTTTTTTGATCCCGCCACACTTTAATAGTCCAGCGGGTATTGAACTTAAGCTTACTAGCTAGCTTTTTTGATTTGGCTATCTTTTCTTATGTTGATTCGTCCCGTTTTAGCCTCTGCCTTAGAAGGACTACTGAAACTTACCCCAAGCAAAGCGCTTAAGAAGATAGGTAACCCAAGAAGCGTCAACCAAGGCATCCCTGCAAATACGCCCACAATAATGACAGCCATCATAAGGAAAAAACGTACCACTACCTCACCGATTCCTAGAGAAAACATATTCATCTTTATCATGTCTAGATGTTTTTGATTAATTGATGTTACAAATCTAGACCAAAAGGAACCGAGCGAGGCTGACAAAAATCATTATAGACAGTGATCTTTATCACAGAGCACGAAAAACGCCAATTGATTGAGTGCTTCCCCTAGTAATTACCGTCAGCATCTGCTTTGAAAGTATACAGAACCGTGGCGCCGACCAGCGTATACCAATCTTTAGTATCATTTGCCCCCATCTCGCTCACGCCATCCAAGAAATCAGAGAAAACAGGGCGCGTCCCCACATCCAAGGTCATACTAAGCGCAGAGGACATCTCAAAACGTATCCCTACATTGATGGGTACAATAAAGAAAGTAGACATATCATTCTCCTCTTTAATCTTTCCGACTGATCCGGCATAACCCACTTCCGCATTGGCGCGAGCTACCCCCATTCCTATAGAAATATAGGGAGAAAATTGACGGCTAAAAGCGCCTACATTATTGAAGCGGCTAGATCCAAGAAAATGCCATTCTGCATTCACCGAGAATTCGAGTAGATTAGCCTTCATATCCAATCCTCGATCTTCACGTGCGGCATAGGGCATATCACTCCCACTAATCTGTGTAAATGCACCCGCAATTTTAAAAGCATATTTAGGGGTAAAGAATTGTCGATAAGAAAGACCTGCTACGACATGCACATCACTGGCGGCAAACGGATCGGGAGATAAATCACCTTGATAAGTAGATAAACCCGCTAAAATACCGAGCTCTGCGCTTTTTTGAGCCAATAATTGGTGAGTAAAAGTCAATAATAAAACTAGTGTTAGATAACGAAACATAGGGATGGTTATTTAATGGTGGAAAATGAAATATTTATACCTGTTAAATAACCGGGGAGAAGTTTCTATGGGTTTAAACCTTGATTGAAAACAATAAAAATCAAGTCCAAAATAGATTTTGATGTGTCAGGGAACGAGGAATTACATATACTGCACCTTTGGGTAAAAGGTCAAAAGCGCCTCCTAATGGCGTCTACTCAACTTGGTAATATGTAATGTATGTTCTGGGAAGGAATAAATGTCTATGTACTATTAATGTTATCGGGCAGCAAAAAATTGTGCCTGATTCACTTTTTCTTTGAAATTAACTACACAAGCATGAGGCTGCTCCAAACTTCAGAAGTAAATTGGTCAATAAATCTACCATTTATCAAAAACCATTTCACCAAAAATAGACAGTATCTGTAGGCCACAAGCTCATGCTTATAGGCCGGCTTAAGCCTCGGGCTCCCACCCGCAGTCATGCCACGGCGAGCATGAGTTTGTTTCGAGCATCCAAAAAATGGGATAAATGAAAAGAAAGCTTATCACAACTATCCCCCCACCCTACTTCAGCAGTTTAAGTAATCTCTCTCATCAAATCAGCTTACTATCAAAAGCACTCATCCCGCCAAAACAAGCCGAAAAGCCCACCAATAAGACGATAAACATGCTCAACAGAAAGGCGCGGCCACGATCCTTCTTCTTTTGTGTCAAAAGTACAATTCCTATGATCAGTAGAACCAGGGCATGGATACCAATCGCAATCATCATAAACATACCAAAGCCTATTCCCGCATAGGGGTCCGAATTAGCTATAAAAATGCCCATCGTAATGGCTCCGTAAATAAGAAGAAGGAGTAGGTTGATACCTACCAGTTTTCCTGTCTTGTCCATAAACTATAGATTAAAGTGATGCGTCCACAAGTTTTTCCTTCATGTAAGCTTCTTGTTCTGCAGATCGATAAAACAAGTTCATTGTTTCAAAAGGGATAATGCGACCATCTGGATGAACGATATGTACACAGCTCTTCTTAATCGCCCGAACATCAAAATCGTAGGCATCCATAAAATTCATGATGATGATTCTAAACAAATTATTGTAGCCCAAACCCGGCGCTTTGACGGCCGGTAAGCAACAGAGCAAATCGTGTAGCTCGCCCTCAATCGCATCCACGGAATTGGCCGTACTAAACACTTTTAAGACCTGCTCCTGTAAACCCTCATCCTGCTCATAAACAATCGTATTACGACTGTTATTTAAAAGCACATCAGGATCCAGATACCTTGTCAAAGGGTGCACTTGCCCATCTATCTTCAAGGCGTAAGCCATCGTCAGTGCATCGGGATTGCAAGGGACTGGCAGCAAATCATTCGGCGCAAAAACATCGGATTGTTCCAGGATCGCTGATCTTACCTCCGTGGGGGTTAAGCGGTCTGTTTCTGGGTTGAAATTTTCAAGTCGGCCAGCTACCTGCGTCGGCTGAAAGGTTATTCCTCGTACACAAGGCTGCTGCAGCGCAAAGTCAATGATCTTACCGATTTCGTCATCATTGAGTCCCTTCTGGAGGGTTACTACAAGTGTCGTGGACAGATTGCACTGGTTTAAATGTTCCAGGGCCTTCATACGGGTTGCTAGTAGGTCTTCGCCTCGCAAAGTCATCAGTGCACTCGACTTAAACGAATCAAACTGCAAGTACACCTCGAAATCAGGCATATAGGTCGCCAATCGCTGTGTAAAAGACAGGTCCTTGGCGATGCGAATACCATTTGTATTCAACATTAAATGGCGAATAGGGCGCGCCTTCGCCAAATCCAGGATCGCAAAAAAATCAGGATGCACGGTGGGTTCTCCCCCACTGATTTGGACCACATCGGGCTCTCCTTCATTGGCCACTAAGATATCCAACATCTTTTCTATCTCTGCCAAAGTCCTATGGCGGCCGTGAGTGGGCGATGAGCAAGCATAGCAGGTAGGACAACTCAGATTGCAACGATCCGTCACCTCAATCAAACTCAGACAAGAATGCTGTTCGTGATCAGTGCATAAGCCGCAATCGTAAGGACAACCAAAATGTGTTTTGGTATTAAAGCGCAAAGGATATTCCGAAGGTTTATTGTAATTCCTTAGGTTCTTATAGTACTCGATATCTGTTGCAATTAGCACCTTTTGACGACCATGTTCCGGGCATCGCTTCAGCATAAATACCTTCTCATCTTCAAAAATAATTTTGGCCTCGACGCGTCGCAAGCAGGTTGGGCAAAGGCTAATCGTATAATCATAATAAGTGTACTTTCGCTCCGGCATAGGTGTTTTCAATTGGCGTTTAATATTATGTAGTCGAAAGATAAATCTTCTTTCCGACAATTTTCGATTTGGATTAACAAACTTTTTGTTTTATTTTTGTATTATAATCAACAATTAAAACAATTTTGAAACGATGCAAAGCTTCCCAATACCCAAACAACAGCTCATTAGCTACCTAAAAAGAAACTGGTTCAAAATCAGTTTAGGCGTCCTATTGCTATTTTTGGTATTGAAGAAGGACTTAAGTTTTCAAATCAACCTCAACACCCCGGCTGAAGAAGAAATTCCCGTAGAGGAAGAAATACCCTACAGACCCAAGGCTCAACAACCCGCTAAAAGAGAAACCTTTACCGATGATATGACCGCTACTTCAAGCAGTCCCGAGCAGGCGCCGGTGGAGGAGACCTTTGATCTCTCCCCTTTTACGGGCCTCAGCGCTCCTGATAACACTTTAGAAAATCAATTAAAAAGGGTGGATGTCGCCTTAGTCCAGGCCTATATCAAACGGTTTGTCCATGTAGCAGAAAATGAACAGATCAAATTTAAAATCCCAGCTTCAGTGACCTTGGCCAATGCCTTACTCCAGAGCCAAGCAGGGCGGCACTCACTTGCCGTTGATCACCATAATCACTTTAGCTTACTTTGCACGTCGGACTGGATCGGCGAAACAGCAAATATTAGTAAAAATTGCTACCGTCACTATGAAAATGCTTGGACCAGCTTCCGAGATCATTCTCTATTCCTAACCACCGGGCAAAATGCTAGTCTGCAATCACTCGGCGAAGAAAATTATAAGGGATGGGCCAAGGCATTAGAAAAAATGAATTTCGCCAGACAGAAAAATATGGCTAACCAAATTATCCATACCATCGAAAAATATCAATTATACCGCTTCGACACGGCACTAGACTAAAATAATCCGAATTTTCTCCTTTCTTTTCCAATTCTTAGCATAAGATTTTATATATTTCGAACCAAGGAATGTATAAGATTTTAAATGCCGTTTACCAACATTAGCTGGTCCTATACCTTCTACGATCTTACAATAGAGATGAGTATACTCTAATGCTACTAGAATCATTCATTAATTGATGCGAAGTAACAATTTGCAGGCTCTTTCATGGATGATATATAAGTATACATTTCACGCTTTGTAATACCACCACCAATTATACTATTCGCTTAACAAGGCAGCCAAAATACGAGAAAACCGACCTGTATGGAAATATTACATATTAGTGCTGAGTGCTATCCGGCTGCAAAGGCTGGAGGCTTAGGAGACGTGGCAGGAGCTTTACCCAAATACTTGAATAAGATTGGGACCAAGGCCGGTGTAGTCATCCCAAAGTATGGGACAAAATGGATCAAGCAGCAGGAATTTATACCAGTCTTTAAAGGGGCTGTTCGGCTTCACAACGACTATATTCCGTTCACGATAGAAAAAGAGAAAGAGGACAAATTGGGTTTCCCGCTATTTGTGGCCAATATCCCAGGAAAATTTGACCGTCCTGGCGTTTATGCCGACGAGGCAGGCCGCCCTTATGACGATGAATTATCTCGTTCTCTATCCTTTCAACAGGCTGTTTTGCAGTGGATTCAAGCTGCACCAGGAAAACCCAAAGTACTGCATTGCCACGACCATCATACGGCTTTGATTCCCTTTATGGTCAAGTATTGCCCAGAATACCAATCCCTGGCTAAAATACCAACTGCCTTTACCATCCACAATGGAGAGTATCACGGTACGTTTGGCTGGGACAAGCTCTATTTACTACCGTTCTTCGAGGCGGGAGCGAGAGCAATATTAGATTGGAATAATGCGATTAATCCGTTGGCTGTAGCTATAAAATGCGCTTGGCGGGTCACAACAGTTTCTCCTTCGTACTTAGGCGAACTAAGACAGTCCTCTAATGGCCTAGAGCACTTGATAGCTCACGAGCAACATAAATCAGTCGGTATATTAAACGGTATCGATAGTCAGGTCTGGGATCCCAAGACTGATTCCTACATCCATACTCGCCTTTCTGATGATATGGCCTCCTTCAAACAGGCCAATAAGGCCGTTCTATCTCAACATTTCAGGATAGACTTAAATACGCCAGTTTTGACTTTCATTGGTCGTTTGGTACGAGAAAAAGGCGCTGATATTATTCCTGATCTCGTGCAACGAGTATTACACAGTGGGATAAATATTTCCTTTATTATTTTGGGTACAGGTGAACAATACCTTCACGATGCTTTGAAACATCTCCCCTACCAGTTCCCAGGAAGGTTTGATGTGGCGCTAGAATACAATGAGCAATTGGCACATCAATTGTATGCCGGTTCTGATTTTCTTTTCATGCCCTCTCGGGTAGAACCCTGTGGACTAAATCAAATGTACGCCATGAGATATGGCACTTTGCCGGTCGTGAGATCGGTAGGTGGATTGAAAGATACCGTACCTGATATAGGGGAAGTAGCAGGTCGGGGTATTAGATTCGATCACTTTAATTTGGACGATGCTCAATTGGCGATCTACCGGGCTGCCGAATTCTACCAACAGAAAGCGGCATTCCAGGAAGTTAGAGATAGAATTAGTAAGCTTGATTTTTCTTGGGAAAAATCTGCACTAGAATATAATAATATATACCAACAGATGACAGCTATTGCCCAATCGGCAAGCTAATCAAAAAACACTCGAATTATGATCAAGATGGTTTCTCTTATTTTAGGTGGGGGCGCCGGTTCCCGACTTTACCCGCTCACAAGTCAAAGATCTAAACCCGCTGTTCCTATTGGAGGAAAGTATCGATTGATCGACATTCCTATTTCTAATTGTTTGAATTCAGGGGTAAAACGGATGTTTGTCCTAACACAATATAATTCCGCCTCCCTTAATAAGCATATCAAGAACACCTTTAATTTTGATATGTTTAGCCATGGTTTTGTAGATATTTTAGCCGCAGAACAAACGCCAAATAGTGATAGTTGGTTCCAGGGTACAGCTGATGCCGTACGCCAGTCCATGCATCACCTCAATAATCACGACCACGACTATGTGCTGATCCTTTCTGGTGACCAATTGTACCAGATGAATTTTGAGGAATTGGCGAAATACCATATCAAGCAGAAAGCAGACTTAACGATAGCTACTATACCCGTTGTTGACCGAGATGCGCCGGGCTTTGGTATTATGAAGGTGAATGAAAAAGGCTTTATTGATGACTTTGTGGAAAAACCAGCCCTTGACACGCTCTCAGCATGGCAATCAGCAGTACCAGAAGAATATGCAAGAGAAGGCAAGCACTACCTGGCTTCGATGGGGATTTATATCTTCAAGCGTCAATTCCTAAAGAAACTATTTGATGATAATCCAGAGGCGACAGATTTTGGTAAGGAAATTATCCCACATGCAATCGAAAAAGGATATAAAGTAGCCAGTTATTCTTTTGATGATTACTGGACAGATATCGGAACCATTCGTTCCTTCTTCGAGGCCAATATTGCGCTGACCGATGATATTCCAAAATTTGACCTCTTTAATAGTGGTAAGCAAATTTATACTCGACCTCGTTTGCTCGGCCCTTCCAAAATTTTCGGCACCTGGTTTAATCAATCCGTTATCGCTGAGGGTTGTATTATCCTAGCTAAAAAGATGGAGCGTTGTATCGTGGGGATTAGATCGAGAATTGGCGAAGGAACGGAAATATCCAATGTTATCGTAATGGGAAATGATCGTTATGAGACCCTGGAAGAAATCAGTAAGAATGATACCCGCCCCAATCTTGGGATCGGAAACAATTGCCATATCCGAAATGCCATTATAGATAAGGATGTAAGAATGGGCAATAATGTAACGATACATGGAAGTGTCTCTTTACAAGATTCCGAAGAATCGACACACTGTATTCGCGATGGCATTATCGTTGTTAAGAAAGGAGCTATCATTCCCAACGGCACGAAAATTGGGCTGGGAGCTTAGAGAATTAACAAGTAATATCCTGATTAACAGCTTGTGCCTAGAAGTTACTAGGCACAAGCTGTTTTTTTTATGCTTAGCTTAATTGCCGGTTTCCGGCGTCGGTGCGCTAAGTTTACCACAAATCAAGTTCAGTACATTATCATACCACGTAATTAAGGATATGCGACGTGCTAATGATAAGTCGGCACAAGCCTCCCCAAAGTCACTCATATCCATATAAGCTTGCCCTCGCGCCAATAAGAAATTGGCATCTTCTGGAAAAAACTCAATGGCTTGGCTCATCTTTGCTATCCCTTCCTCCTGTTTGCCTTCATTGTACAATGTAGCACCTTCGTTGATCATATCAGAAGCATCGCGGTATTGCTCAACGATCATCTTACAAGCTGGAGCATCTGGTGAAAAGCTCATTGTAAAATCGAAAGCAGATGGTACCTTCCTTCCTTCAAGGGTCGCAGGAATCCAACGACCTAGTGTAGAAGTAGCCGCATCAATGGATTCGTACCAAAAATCAAACCCTAGGTCATTAAAATCGATGATATCCAAAATTTTGACATCTCCAGTGGGTTGAATCAGTACCTGCACTTGTATATTACCTATTTGACAACTATCATTCCCTATCGGGGGATATTCCAATTTCTCTGCCAAATAGGTATTGAGAGTATCAAGACCTCCTTCATAATCTAAAGGCGTATCGAAACGGGTATAAACGGTATCGCGCCCGACCATAGTATAAGGAGGTAATTCTTCCAATTTGAATCGTACAGGTAAGGTAAAGTAGGACCGTACGGGTTTGCCTTTCATTATGCCAGGTTTCCACTTGGCGCCAGCAAAATTGATTAAGTCCACCACACGCAATACTTCAACCCCACACCCTTCTCCGATGTCACGGATGACTTCCGGCGAAGAAATAGTACTATCTGGTTCGACTACAAAACGGACAACAACGGTACCTTCTATATTATTCTCAATAGCCTTCTGTGGGTATCGTATATTACTATAGACAAAATTCAAAAGATTCGAATTAGCACATTGGGTTATAAAAGCCATGGTTGTGTCCAGCTTTTCACAGCCAGGGAAGCGAGCCGCTTCCTCTACGGTCTGATAAATAATGGTATCTCGTTCTTGCCCCCATGCTGTAAAAGGACTGACTAGCAATCCTAAAAATAAAATGATAATCGTATGCCTCATTAGCCAAAGTTCTTTATGCTCAAAAAAGAGATGAATAGTGTTAGTCTCATAGATCCTAATCATCCCGTTAGGTTTCAACAATTAGAACGTTGGGTGACTCACTAAAGCTGCGCCCAAACATTCCGTATTTTGCGGGCGTAAATATAGATAAAAAAAAGCCGGGCTTATACCTCCATTTTTTTTAATGCATAAGAGATTAGTCTTGAGGCTGACGCTTCCTCTTTTCGCTAGAGGTAGATACTGCCAGACATTTAGAAGACAGAAGCGATCTACCTGGCTGCAAAGACAGGGAAAAGAGACTGCTGGATTGTACCTTCTGCTCTATATCTAGCCGATCTCTCATCTGTTGTCTGGCTTCTCGCCTCTTTTGCCCAGTAATATGCAACAGGTACAGATCAGACTATCCGGCTACCTTTAGCACCTTATCCCAAACACGGAATACGTTTTTATAGCAAATCTTGGCAATGTCATCTTCGGAATATCCCCTTTTCAGTAATTCGAATATCAAATTAGGGTATTTCGACACATCCTTAAGGCCAGTAGGCAAAGAGTCCCCTACCCCATCATAATCTGAGCCTAAGCCTACATGGTCAATTCCAGCAATTTTAACCACTCGATCAATATGATTAGCTACCATTTGAACATCTGAATACACCGAAGGATTAGCTTTTTCGAAAGCTTCGATTATGGGTTTCGCTGCTTCGTCGCGAGAACCTAGGTTCTTAGCAGCTAGTTCTTCCATTAGTTTAGCCCGAAGCACATCACGTTGCTTAGCAATATTTCCATCCAGAAAGTTAGATCCAAAATTGATCTGGATAACGCCATCTTTCTCTCCCAACAACTTTATCATATCATCATTCATATTCCGCTCAAAACCCGGTGTAAAATGTCGAACCGAAGAATGAGAGGCAATACAAGGTGCCTTACTTAAAGCCATCACTTGATAAAAAGTGCTATCGGAAACGTGTGAGATATCTACCATGATACCTACATTATTCATCTCAGCCACTACCTGACGACCAAAAGGACTCAGGCCATTCCAGGTGCCCGTAGTGTCATAAGAAGAATCGCAAATCTGATTGTCTTTGGAGTGCGTCAAGGTGATGTAGCTAATACCTCGTTCTTTAAAGTGCTTGAGGTTGGCCAAATCTTTTTCGATTGGTGCGCCATTTTCCATACCCATTGGCAAGGAAATAAGCCCTTTTTTAAACTGACCTTTCACATCCGAAGGCGTCTTGGCAATAGCAAATTTATCAGGATGAGCCTCGGTAATCCCATAGACCATATCAATAAGCGTGTCGGCAAAGACTTTTGCTCCTCCGTCCAATTGATAGGAGGCGGGTATATAAATGGACATAAATGGAGCGTCCAAACCCCCTTTTTTGGCTCTGACATAATCAAAATCTCCTTTATCCGTTTCAATGGGAATACCAATGAACTCTTTGGTCATTCGAAAATTTTGAATTCGCAAACGATAAGGTAAATCTACGTGTCCATCTGTCAAAATATATTTATGGGCCAACTCGTCTGCGATTGCTTGCAGTTCTGTATCGCTTTTCCCAGTAATGGCGCCGCTTGTTTTGCGTTGACAACTAGCCAATAATAACAAGCTAATACCTGCAAAGAATAGTAGTCTTAACATAATGTTCTTAGTTAAATCGTGAAAATAGCACTTTGTGATGTCGTGAGATTTCTACTTGATGTCACTATTAATCCTATTCCGGAAAGAGTGTAGTCTTCTTACCTGGAATAAGTTTTAGCGCATTCTTATAGTACAATTTTTTCAAGATTTCGTCGGAGAGACCCAAGCCGTACATTTTCCAGAAGGCATGGTATTTCTTGTAATAGGGAAAGTATTCATCTTCGGTTTCTAATACGCGAAAGTACGTATGATATTCTTCCGGATTGTAAGCATCTTTAGCAAATAGGACACGGTCTTGGTACTTTTCAAAGAATTTCCCTGCACTGCGAGGCTGTCGCCCCAACTCCGCTATCACTGCTCCAATCCCTACATGCATATTGGGCATCTCGTCTAGGAGTTCGCCGAGCTTTTGCAGGTCATTCGCAAACCATCCCATGTGTGCATTGATAAAGGTTGTATTCTTATGTTTTCTGAAAATGCTGTGTTGTTCAGCAATAATAGTTTCCCAAGATGCCGGATTATCAGCTCCTCGCTTTCTACCAGGTCGTAGCTTCAACTCCAACCATCTTTCGTTGTTTTCATCATGTGGATCCCAAAAAGATTTAGGGTCAGCAGAATGAATAATCACAGGAATTCCAAGTCGGCCACAAGCTTCCCAGACTGGAGCAATTCTAGGATCATTGATCTTAATACGATTGCCCGCCTTGTCTTTATTGCTCATACCCTGGCTCTTGTAAATCTTCAAACCACGGGCTCCTTTTTCCACATCAAATTCCAATTGTTTGACCGTATTCTCTGCCCAATCTGCCTCATCAATACTACGAAGTTCTATATTAGTGCTGTCTCTTATACACATCTCCGAGCCCACGAGACCGAGGCTGATCTCG
>CAJXUM010000034.1 GCA_913060855.1 uncultured Lewinella sp.
GGTCTCGTGGGCTCGGAGATGTGTATAAGAGACAGGCTAATGATCAATACAATACTGCGCAACAGATAGACCAGTCTCTGCTTGGTGGCCTATTAAAAATTGACTTGACGCAAAATGCCGCGCGCAGTCATCCCATTAGAAGACAACCCGTTGACCCTGCCTCTAAGCCTGCTAGTCTCCCTAATAGTTTTACGCAAGGTTACTACATTCCCAATGACAACCCTTGGTTAGATGCCAGCGGAGGGATTTTGGAAGAGTTCTATAGTCTAGGCCTACGAAGCCCACACCGAGCCACCTATGATGAGCCTACTGGGCAAATTTGGATTGGAGATGTAGGACAAGGGGCACGAGAAGAAATTTCAGTGGCTGTCAAAGGAGGTAACTTTCAATGGCCTTACAAAGAGGGTTCCATTAATGGCCCTAAAGCTAAGCCTTCTCCCCTAATTGGTGTGGATCGAGCACCCATTTTTGATTATAATCACTCCGTTGGTAATTCAGTGATTGGTGGATTTGTTTATCGTGGTAGCAAGTTTGCGAGTTCATTGGGTGGTAAATATATATTTGGTGATCACGGCGTTCGCAATGTCTGGACCTTAAATCCAAATAACGGAGAAGTTGTTTTTCTCGTTAATGTACCCGCCTTTGGGGTCGGGAGTAAGAGTGGTATTTCTTCTTTTCACACCGATTCCAATGGTGAAGTTTACATTTTGAAGCTCTACGGTACAGATCAAGATGGTGGGAAAATTTACCGCCTAAAACAAGATGTGGCGGTACCTGATCCTCCACAATTCCTATCTCAAACTGGCGCTTTCAGCAACCTCAACACACTTACACCAAGTTCGGGTATTATTCCCTACACCGTCAATACGCCTTTATGGTCAGATGGCGCCTCGAAGAAAAGATGGATTGCCGTGCCCAATAACGGCTCACATAATACCAGTAGCGAACAAATTACTTTTTCAGAAAATGGAGAATGGCAGTTTCCTCCAGGAACAGTTTTTATCAAACATTTCGAATTACCCATTAACGAATCGAATCCTTCCATTACGGCAAAGATAGAGACGCGCTTTATTGTCATCACCGAGGATGGCGGCGCCTATGGGGTCACTTATAAATGGAATGATGCCGGAACCGATGCAGAGTTATTGACTAGTGGAGATTCCAAGACTTTCACGATAACCCGAACCAACGGGACCCAATACAGCCAGGTTTGGGATTATCCTAGCCGGACCGATTGCAACACTTGCCATAATGCCAATGCCAACTTTGTCCTAGGGGTCAAAACGAGGCAATTAAATGGAAATCTCACCTACCCTTCTGGGGTAACCGATAACCAATTGAACACCTGGCAATCGCTTGGGCTATTTTCAAATGGATTTAATGCGAGTGAAATCAGTAGCTTTCCAAAGCTGGTTCCTTTGACTGACAATGGTGCTTCTTTGGAAGCCAAAGTGCGATCTTACCTGGATGCCAACTGCGCCCATTGTCATCGACCTAATGGCGTTGAAGGAGCCTTTGATGCTCGGTTCTCCACCCCCTTGGCCAGTCAAAATTTAATCAATACCATAGGCGTTAGCAGAAATACACCCAATGGAAGTATCATCGTAAAACCCAAAGATCCTGGAGGTTCTGAATTATGGGTAAGAGACAATAGCTTGGCGGGAAATGCCATGCCTCCCCTGGCCAAAAGTATTGTAGATGATACTTATATCAATGTATTGACGGATTGGATCAATGGTTTAGAAGAATCCGCCTGTACGACTACCTATCTATCTGACATAAATTGGGAAGGGACACCTACCAATGGTTGGGGCCCGGTAGAAGTAGATCAAAGTAATGGCGGTACAGGAACCAATGACGGTAGTACCTTAACGATTAATGGGGTTACCTATGCCAAAGGTATCGGAGCACATGCTGAATCTGATATTACCTATTCAATTGGTGGTGCCTACGAAACATTTAAAGCTTTCATTGGTGTAGATGACGCCACCTGTTCTTCCGGGTCTGTTCAATTTCAGGTTTATACAGATGGCGGATTGGCTTACCAGAGTCCTGTTTTGACACAGGCTGATGCAGCCGTTCCTATTTCTATTGATGTGACCAATGTAAACACCCTTCGATTAGTAGTGAATGATGGAGGAAGCCAAGAAAGTAATCCGATCGCTTGTGATCATGCCGATTGGGCAGATGCCAAGCTAGAGGCTTGTACCAGTAGCGATTGCGATGACTTAGGTCTTTTTACTAGCACACAGGATATTGGCGGCGTGCAAGCAGAAGGTCAAGCTTGTAATGACAATGGCTTTTATACCGTATCCGGTTCTGGGGCTGATATCTGGGGAGCTAATGATGAATTCAGGTATATTTATACCAATCAGGAAGGAGATGTTGAGATCATAGCAAAAGTAAATTCCGTACAAAATACGAATGCTTGGGCCAAAGCTGGACCGATGATCAGGGCTAGCTCAGCTAGTAATTCAGCCATGGCGATCGTGCTACAGCGACCTGACAACCAAGTGGGTTTTCAATGGCGTGTAGCTGCTGGAAATAATGCGACGTGGACAGGCTCTCTCGTAGGAGGAACTGCCACAACTAAATTCTTACGCTTGACGCGTGAAGGTGATCTTTTTCAAGCCTATTATTCTACCTCTACTAGTAATGGACCTTGGACTCAAATAGGCGGCGCTGTCAATATTAGTATGAATGCCAATGCCTTAGTAGGATTGGCCGTTACTTCTCATAATGATGGTGCTATTTGCCAAGTCAGCTTTGAAGAGGTACGTTTAGAGACTTGTACACTTAGTCCTGGAACCTCTTGTAATGACAATGATCCTTGTACGATCAACGATGTATATGATGGAGATTGTAACTGTGCGGGGACTTTCCAAGACAGTGACAACGATGGCGTTTGTGATCAGGATGATGTATGTCCAGGTTCTGATGATGCCCTAGATGCAGATAATGATGGTACGCCTGACGGTTGTGATACCTGCGATGGTAATCTAACGGGCACGGCCTGCAATGACAATGATCCTTGTACCATCAACGATGTATACGATGCCGATTGTAATTGCGCAGGGACTTTCCAGGATACTGATAACGATGGCGTTTGCGACCAAGATGACATTTGCCCAGGATTTGACGATACGCTAGATGGTGACAATGATGGTACACCTGACGGTTGTGACACTTGTGATGGAAGTTTAACGGGTACTGCCTGTAATGACAATGATCCCTGCACGGTCAATGATATTTATGATGCGGATTGCAATTGCGCAGGTACTTTCCAGGATACTGACAACGATGGCGTTTGTGACCAAGATGATATTTGCCCCGGATCAGATGATGCATTCGATACCGATGGCGATGGAACACCTGATGGTTGTGATACTTGTAATGGGAACCTAACGGGTACCGCCTGCAATGACAATGATCCTTGCACCATTAACGATACTTATGATGCCGACTGTAACTGTGCAGGGACTTTCCAAGATGCAGACAATGATGGCGTATGTGTCGGCGATGACCCCAATGACAATGATCCTTGTACACCCAATGCCAACGGTGATGATTGTAATCCATGCTCCGTTATTGACCTCACCAATTTTGACTCAGGCTGGGGGATTTGGAATGATGGCGGTTCCGACTGTACCAGGTCTACCCTCAATGCAGCAAGTGGTACCCATAGCGCAAGAATACGAGACAATTCGGGCGCTTTTTCTTCCTTTTTCACCGATCCATTAGATCTTGCTAATTACAGTTCCATTGAGATTTCCTTTACCTATATCACTAGCTCGATGGATAATAGCCGGGAGGATTTCTGGTTACAATTTTCGCTTGATGGGGGATCGACCTATTCCACCTTTGAAGAATGGAATCAAGGGGATGAATTTGAGAACGGGGTACGATACTATGAGACGGTCCGTTTTGAGGGTATCACCTTCACCGCTAATACGCGTTTTCGCTTCCGGTGTGATGCCTCCAACAACGGTGATCTAGTCTATATCGATGATGTAGAAATCCAGGGTTGTAGCGGAGGATCTAGTTGCACGCCAGGAGCCAGCTGCGATGATGGCTTGGCTTGTACTACCAACGACGTATATGATGCAGATTGTAATTGTGCGGGGATCTTTCAAGATACTGATGCGGATGGGGTTTGCGACCAAGATGATATTTGTCCGGGTTCGGATGATACCTTAGATGGCGACAACGATGGTACACCCGATGGTTGCGACACTTGTGATGGAAGCCTCACAGGAACGGTTTGTAATGATAACGATCCTTGTACCACGAACGACGTATATGATGGAGATTGCAACTGTGCAGGGACATTGCAGGACAGCGATGCCGATGGCGTTTGCGATTTAGATGATCAGTGCCCCGGCTTCAATGACAATTTGATCGGTACGCCTTGTGATGATGGTGATTTCTGTACCGTGAATGATGTCTATACGGCCAATTGTGATTGTGAAGGTACCTACCAAGACAGTGACAATGATGGCTTATGTGTCGGCGAAGACCCTGATGACAACGATCCCTGTAACCCGATTGATACCGCCGATATTTGCGATACCGGAGATTGCACGGAAATAGATAGCGAAGACTTTGAGTCAGGTTGGGGGATTTGGAATGATGGCGGTTCTGATTGTAGAAGAAGTGCAAATGATAATGCCTATGCCAACAGTGGCACCTATTGTGTTCGATTGAGAGATAATTCGGGGGCATTTTCATCAATGTATACCGATGCGCTTGATCTTAGCAGTTACGCTAGTGTTGAATTTGCCTTCTCTTATTTCCCTGTTTCGATGGATCAGGTCAATGAGGATTTCTGGCTACAGGTTTCCACCGATAATGGAGTGACTTATTCTACTTATGAGGAATGGAATCGTGGTGATGAATTCGACAATGGTCAGCGTTACAATGAAACGGTTCAAATCACCGGGATCAACTTCACGGATCAAACGCGGTTTAGGATCGTATGTGATGCTTCCTCCAATGGAGACTACGTCTATATCGATGATGTTAGCATCAAAGGTTGTCCAGCCGTTCAGGCTTTGGTTAAAGACGAGTCAATTGAACAGCCGGCACCCATTGAAGTAGCACCAATCCAAGTAGATAATGATTATATCGAACAGGCGATCGGTCTGAATGTAGAGGTGCGACCCAATCCATTTACGGATGAATTGCGCTTACACATCGAACGGCCAAGTCCTAGTATGAAGCGAGCAATCATGCGAATCATGGATGTCAGCGGTCGTATTATCTATCAACGCTTTGATACGCCTTTTGATGAGGAGTTCATCATCCATGCGCACGCAGGTTGGACGTCTGGTATTTATTTCATACATATTCAGGCGAGTCATTTGACGAAGACGATACGAGTAGTGAAAAAGTAGGCAGGATGTTAGGTTGCGAGTTAATCGGTTGTGGAATCGATACCTTTAACTCGCAACCTTGATCCGTCATCAGTAATGACTTTCTTTTAGGTCAATGACAAGTGCCCAAGACTTCAGAAGTGGGTTGGTCGATAGTTTAATTATCTACTAAAAACAACTTCACTAAAAATGGATGAACTAAAGAGCAGCGATTTGGGCTTTCCAAATCGCTGCTCTTTTAAATTTATGTTGGCTACAAGCTCATGCTTGTATGCCGGTTTTCGCTGCGAGCTCCAGCTCGCTGTAAGTAATTGTAGTACGTATATGCTATATCTCGGCGAGCAGGAGCTCGCAGCCAAAGCCCGCGTACTAGTAAAACTAGTAGCGAACATCCAATATTATATATCCCAAAATGGTGAAGTTGATAGAAGGAAATCTGCCTAGTATCAGCCAACCCACTTCGGAAGTCTTGCCACGCCACACCCGCCGCCGAGGTCGTTGTTCTCACCGACCTCCTGGAGAGACCGAGGCACCTATCCCGCCTCCCATCGCTCAGACTTCAGAAGTTTCCCAAAGCATGGCCGAGAAAATTTCTGAAGTCTTTTCGTTGTTTGTTTAGATGTATATTACATTGATTTAAAGCAAGTTAGGGTTATTGCAAGACTCCGTTTTATAATAAATGCAAGAAGGAATGAATACTTTTTACGACATTTGTCGTAAAAAAATTTGCAACTACGACATGTGTCGTTTATATTTGTACTTGTAAGGGACAGACACCAACAAAATAGAAAATTGAAATAACCATTGTAATATGTCAGCTTCATCATTCCGACAACCAACAGGACCTGAATTAGAGATAATGCAAGTGTTATGGGAGCATCAACCGACGACCGTTAAATTCGTGCACGAACAGTTGATTCAACAACGGGAAGTGGGTTATACTACCATACTCAAGCAGATGCAACGCATGTCTGAAAAAGGAATGATCACACGAGTAAAAGAGGGAAAACAGCACCTGTACAGTGCCAGTTTTTCGGAAACTCAAATCCAACAATCGCTTTACGACAAACTGGTCAAGACAGCCTTTAAAGGGTCGCCGATGCAACTAGTAATGCATGCCCTTGGCAAGAACGAAACCAGTAAGCAAGAGTTGGATGAATTACAGCAATGGTTGAACCAACAAAAGAATTCCGAGAAGAAATAGTAGCGACTGCGCTGCTTTTAATAAAGCGAAACCACCCACTGATTTGAGTTTCTAGCGGGCCGATCCTAATTGATTTTAGGGTATTGGTGGCCGATTCTTCACCACAAATTTTACATCAAAGAGATGTTTGACTACTTCCAAAGTGATCCAATAGTGCAAGCTATGGGCTGGACCCTCTTGCACAGTTTATGGCAAACCATTGTAGTGGCCATGTTACTGAGAGTGCTATTGATGTTGATTTCTTCGGCTCACGCCAATTGGCGTTATGCTTTATCGATTGTCGCATTAGCAACGATCTTTGGATTCTCGGTTTGGACCTTTCAATCTCATTATGTAGTGGAGAGAGCCATCGTAGATATAAAAATGGCCGTATCGGATTTACCAGCTATCGAAATGACAAGTCCGAAAGCAGAAGGTTCGGCCGTAAAAGTATCGTATGATGAAGATTCACCTTTTTGGTTTGAACTCAATAGGCGAGTACAGCATGTCATACCGATGCTCCCAACATTCGTTTTACTATGGTTAATAGGTAGTTTGTTGGTAATGATGGGCTTGGGAATCAGTTGGTGGAAAGCTAATCGTTTGACCCAACTTCAGACGAGCCCCGTTCCGGCTCATTGGCTAGAACGCCTCAAAGAATTGCAACAGGCGATGGGCGTAAAAAGAGAGGTTGGGCTCTATTTTTCAGAAAGAGTATCCGATGCATTAACGTTAAAGCACTTTAAGCCGGTTATTCTATTACCGGTAGGTATACTAAACGCGCTCTCTACAGCAGAAGTAGAAGCTATCCTTTTACATGAGTTGGCCCATATTCGGCGGTGGGACTATTTGATTAATTGTTTCCAATTGGTGTTGGAAGTCCTTTATTTCTATCATCCTGCAGTTTGGTGGATTGCCCGGCAGGTGAGAGAGTCGAGAGAACATTGTTGCGACGATCTCGCCTTGCGATTGGGCGGCAGTAATCCCCTGGAATATGCCCAGGCACTGACCAACTTGACTGCATTTTCATTCACTCAAAAAACTCCATTTGCTATGAATGCGAAAGGCAATAAAAAAGATTTCACTGTTCGTATAAAGCGTTTATTCGGTATTCATCCTACTCGTACCATCGGAAAATCGGTCTTATCTGCCCTACTGGCCGGACTGATGCTACTGATCTTCACCCTTTCAGCTCGGGCTGAGTTACTTGAATTTGCCGATGCCAATGATTGGAAGGCAGTAACTGAAGCCCCCGTAGATGCGACCGTCACGGATGCCACTTTAGCTGAGTTCTTACATGCCTGGTTGTACAAAGACCCTAAATACAAAGGCAAAAAAATGGTCTTAAATGCACCTTTGGAAGGGGGGATGTTTATCAATATCTCTGGCTCTAGCGGACCGATTAATAATGATGTAATTCCTGTCTTCATCCTTAATGGTGAGATCGTGGCCAATCCAAACCAAGTAAAAGTTCCTGATGTTATTGGTAAATTAGACTTGGAAACGATTTACACTATTGGATTAGTGAGAGGAACCAAAGCCGCAGATTACGGGATCAATAATACCGATCAAAAGGTATTAGTAATTGCTACTAACGATTGGGCCGTAGATAATCTACCTGCAAAGGAGGATAAGGTGAAAAGAGGTACGGTAGGCGCTACCAATAATGATGATGCGAAGAAGGGATATGTAGGTAAAGACAAAGCGCCTAAAGTATATTCAGATTCTATGACGATGGAGGTGAAATACTATATACGCAGCAATGACTTCTTCATGAGTTCTAGTTTGGGGGAAAAGCCAGCTACGCTTCAGATCAAGCTTTCTCAGGAGGACAACCCAACCAGCTATCCTATCTATATCTTAAATGGTAAAGAAGTCCCCATTAATCGCTACGGGAAATTTCCGCCCTCACTTCGTAAGGTAACTATTGATTCACTAGTGATGATGAATGATGCCGAAGCCGCCAGTCGATACGGTGAAAGAGGTCAAGAAGCAGGTGTCTACCTTTTATATGATAAAATCGAAGGCGAAAAACCTATCGGTCAATTGACCGCAAAAGAAACCCGTGAGATAGAATCCAGCATGTTGCTGGTCACCGACGACCTAGCACATGAAATGAAGCTGAGCTTCAGACTTCCTTCTACCAAGCATGTAAATATCAAGGTAGTTGATCAGGAAGGGGAAGAGCGTAAGCTATTGGCGAATGGATGGAAATTAACGGGAGACAAAGAGCTCAAATGGGCGCCCAGTGAGGATACGAAAGGTGATTTTAAACTACTGATTCAAATCGGAGAGAAACTATATACTCGATCATTTAGCTTGTAGGAGATAAGTCATAACTGCACTTTATTTTGGTTGATGAAAAGCCAAGGCGTGGTCTAGGATCACGTCTTGGCTCTTTTTATCAAAATGTGAATGAAAATAAAAATCAAAAGCCCTCCCTCCTCGCCGCTACCGCCGTTGGTACCAGAGCTCCAGCTCGGTACCTGCCCCGTCCTCGCCTTTCGACAGCTCCTGCTGTCACTTCAAATCAAAATGTCAATAGGAATGAAAATCAAAAGCCGAGTCCATCGCTGCATTCGCCTTTGATGCGCGGTTTATAACCGGCACCTTGCCCTGTCCAAGGGATAAAGCTGATTTAATCAAAATACCAATAGGAATGAAAATCAAAAGCAATAACTCCCTTTTAGCAAAAAGATGTATTTTCAAGCCAAAACAGGACAATAATGCATACATCGCTTTGCTCATTCGGATTAGTTATCCTTTCTCTTCTATTTTTATTTACTACTACTCAGGCCCAATCGGGTAGAATACCGACGCCGGCCCAACATGGAATGGTAACCAGTAGCCAATACCATGGCTCTGAAGTTGGCCAAGCCATTTTGAAAAGTGGGGGGAATGCCATAGATGCTGCGGTTGCTACGGCCTTTGCACTGGCAGTGACCTATCCTTCTGCAGGAAACATTGGCGGTGGTGGATTCCTCGTGTATCATGGAGCGGACGGCGAAGTGACGACTTTCAATTTTAGAGAGAAAGCCCCCTTGGCATCTACTGCAGATATGTACCTAGGGAGCAATGGAAAGATTAAGAACAACAGCAATCACGATGGTCCTTTATCGGTAGGCGTACCGGGGACAGTAGCCGGACTATGGGCAGCACACCAAAAATTAGGTTCTAAACCATGGAGTGAATTGCTGCAGCCCGCTATTGATTTGGCGGAGAAGGGAATCCCTTCTTCTTGGAATATGCAGCGTATTATGAAGTATTTCCAGGGTCGGGAGGAAGCAGTGTATGATGCTTCAAAAGAAGCTTTTCTGAAGAAAGGAAAAGACCTATACGAGCCAGGCGAGACTTGGAAGCAGCCTGATTTGGCCAAAACACTCAAACGCATCCAGAAGGATGGGAAGGATGGTTTTTATAAAGGCAAGACAGCGAAATTGTTTGCCAAATTTATGAAAAAACACGGCGGAATTATCACCGAAGAGGATTTGGCGAAGTATGAAGCAGTAGAGCAAGCAGCGGTGCATGGAACCTACCGAGGGCATGATATATATGCAATGGCGCCACCAAGTTCAGGAGGCGTAGCAGTAGTAGAAATGCTTAATATATTGGAGGGATTTGATTTGAAAGAAATGGGGCATAACTCGGCTATGTACCTGCATGTCTTGACCGAGGCGATGCGCCGGGCCTATGCCGATCGAGCCGAATTTATCGGAGACCCGGCTTTCAATCCCGACATGCCTCTAGAGCGATTGCTATCCAAAGCCCATGCGAAGGAACTCCGACAAACGATTGGCTTGTTCAAAGCTTCTCCGAGTGATTCTTCTCGCTTCAACAAGGCCTTGGCCTATGAAAGCGAAGAGACCACGCACTTTTCGGTAGTAGATGCAGCAGGAAGTGCCGTTTCGCTTACCTATACCTTGGAGTATGGCTATGGCTCGCGTATTGTTATGGCAGGTGGCGGTTTTTTGCTCAATAATGAAATGGGAGACTTCAATCCGATTCCTGGTTTGACCAATTCTCGTGGCTTGATCGGGACCAAACCCAATTTAGTAGCGCCAGAGAAGCGCATGCTTTCCAGTATGTCACCGACCATTGTAGCCAAAGATGGCAAACCACTGCTAGTCATTGGAAGCCCTGGTGGGCGGACGATCATCAATACGGTACTTCAAGTTATTCTCAATGTAATTGATCACGATATGAATGTGGCCCAGGCCATCGAAGCCGGTCGAATTCATCATCAATGGTTGCCCAATATTACCTCTTTTGAAACCCATTCGATTTCTCCAGATACCCGTCGCCTCTATGAGATGATGGGGCACAAAATCCGATTTCGAGGCGCCCAGGGCCAAGCCATGGGAATCTATATCGATCCGGTGACGGGAATTCGCTATGGAGCTGCTGATTCCAGGAGCTTTGATGGAAAGGCAGTGGGCTATTGATCCTGAAGTTGCTTAAGAATGTCTGCTGAGGCTATATAGACAAGATTTTGGACTAATCGAGGCTTTTTTTGAGCCGCATAGCAACGCTACGGAGCGATGAAAAAACAAAGATTGGGATAAAAAGATGCTTATAGCGGCCAGCACGATATTTTTAAACCACTTCATTATAAAATCTGGCAACTTGGAATTTAGTCGAGAACTTTTATTCTTCTTTAGTGCGCTAGGGGCATTCAACGGGCTAGTATTGGCCTTGTATTTCCTGTTTTATGCTAAGCCACGGACCTTGGCTCACCAGTTTTTAGGTGCATTGTTGTTGGTGCTTAGCATTAGGGTAGGGAAGTCCGTTTTCTTCTTTTTCAAACCAGATTTAGCTTTTATTTACCTGCAGATTGGTTTGTCGGCGTGTGTGCTCATCGGGCCCTTTCTTTATTTTTATATGAAGGCTAGTATTGAGCCCGAAAGCCAAATCGGGAAGACCTGGAAGTACCACTTCGTGGCCTGGGTACTACTGATTTTGGTGGTGGGTATCGGTTGGCCTTTTGAAAATTATGTGGATTTGTGGCGGGATTATTTTATCCAGCTGATCTATCTACAATGGCTAGGGTATATTATTCTGTCGAGTATGCTGGTTCGGGATGTGGCCAAGCAGTTCTGGCAGAGGAGAGAGGATACCTGGCTCATGAGTATCTATTTGGGCAATATTATTATTTGGTTTGGCTATAATTATTGTGGATACAACTCTTATATTTTAGGAGCGCTGTCCTTTTCTTTCATGCTCTACTTGTTGATTCTCCTTTTACTAACTAATACTCGCCAAACCATCAAAGCAAACGCTTGGCCGAAGTACGGGGATAAAAAGATTGAAGAAGAGGAAGCCGCTACTTTACTTCAACATCTAGATCAATTGATGGGAGAGCAAGAACTGTATAAAGATCCCAATCTTAAACTGCCAGATGTGGCTAAACAACTAAACATTTTACCTCATCGCCTTTCGCAACTCCTCAATGACAACCTCGGTAAGAACTTCTCTCTTTATATTAATGAATATCGCATTGAAGCCGCCAAAGTATATTTGAAAAATAAACAAGAATTTTCCTTGGAAGCCATTGGCTATGATTGTGGGTTTAACTCAAAATCTACCTTTTATGCTACCTTTAAAAAACATACCGGTACCACACCTGCTAAATTTAGAAGTAAGCTCTCCTAGGTAGTAAGGGATAAGTCCTGTACTTAAGACACTTCCCGTTTTATAAATCCGTACTCCTAACTTATCATCTACTATACATGGCCTCGGCCTGAGCCGTAACTTGATATCCTCTAATTAACTTCTAAAGCAAAAGTTATGAAAGGATTTAAACTAGGTCTATTAGCTATCTTTTTTTGTTTCTACGGTCCTTTGAGTCATGGACAGAAAGCTTTACCAGCGGAGGTACAACAAGATATTGAAGCCCTTTTCGCAGAATACGAAGACCAGCCCGGCTGTAACGTAGGTATCTTTCAAAATGGGAAAATTATCTACCAGAAGAGCTTTGGTTACGCCAATCTGGATCACGATATTAAGGTGAAGCCGGAGACCGTATTTGAGGCAGCTTCGATCACCAAGCAATTTACGGCTGCCTGCATTCAGCTACTGGCCCAAGAAGGTAAACTCCAATTGGATGATCCCGTAAGAAAATACGTCCCAGAAATACCCGCTTACAAAGAAGGGGTGATTACGATCCGACAATTGCTACATCACACAAGTGGCCTACGCGACTATTTAGCATTGATACATCTGAGTGGAAGCTCCTGGGATATTCCTTTTGATGAAGCGCAAGCCCTGGCTATGCTCGTGCGACAAAACGAGCTTTGTTTTGTACCAGGGACAAAATATGCTTACAGCAATTCTGGTTATCTACTATTGGGCATCATTGTCAAAAGATTGAGTGGTAAATCACTTGGAGACTATATGCAGGAACACCTATTTGAGCCCCTGGGTATGACCCATACTTTTATCTATGAAAATGCGCAAGAGGTGGTCAAAAACAGAGCTATTGGTTATAGTGATGAAGGGAATGGCATGGAAAGAAATCATTACTTCAATTTTATCTCAATCGGCGACGGAGGTATGCATACCACCATCGGCGATTTTTTCAAATGGAGCGAAAATTTTAGAGAGAACCGCACCGACCTAGCTGATTTTAATACAAAAATGCTAGAACGTGGGATTCTCAATAATGGCGATACGATCTCCTATGCCATGGGAGTGGAGCATGGGACCTACCTGGGAGCGGAATTCTATGGCCACAATGGATCATGGGGTGGAAATCGAGCTATGTTTTTACAATACCCTGCGAAAGACTTGACCCTCATTACCTTGAGTAATAATGGGAATATCAATGTATGGGCGAAAACCTACGACTTGGCTGGCCTATTACTCCAACAAGAAATGGACGGGCAAGAACCCGAAGAAGGGAGCGTAAATACCTATACTCCTCCCACTACTATCCGGCTTTCCACTCAGGTGCTTGAAAGCTATTGTAAGCGTTATTTTGATCCAGCGTCTGCTTACGTTCGGAGGATTTACTTAAAGAATGATACCCTATACTACTCCCGTTCAGCGACCAGTGAAACTCCATTGGCTCCCATCGCTACCAACGAGTTTATTATGCTGGGAACAGGAAGTGATGTGCGGGTACGTTTTGAGCAGAGCGAGTCGGAAGGGGAGTTGATGTTCGTGACTGTTAATGGCGAAACACCTTTTAAACATATTGGCTTTGAAGTATCCAATTATAAAGAAAAAGCCTGGAAAAATTTTGCAGGGACCTATACTACTCAGACTGTAACGGCTGAATTTTCCATAAAAAGAGTGGAGGATCATCTATTGTTGTACGCTGGAAGTACGGAACTGGCTCGTTTTGATCGGGCTATGCACAACGTCTTTTATTCAGCGCATTTAGGATACATCACCTTTGAAGAAGGAGCCCAAGCCTTTACGATTAAAGATGACGCTTTGGGACTGATGCGCTTTGAGAAAAAGTAGATTCCTTTTACTCAAGAGTAGGACATAATTCGGTTGTCATCCTTAATACTTATTATATTGAGTGAAAATCCGAATCATGTCTGACTTACACCGATCTACTTCCCCTTCTCGTCGCCGTTTTATCAAAAATACGGGCCGCATTGCTATAGCGCTTCCTTTTTTACCAGGCTGCTTATCACCTGAAGAGGAAATGGAAAGAGTAACGGTCAATCAGGTTTTTGAAAAATTGCCAGGAAGCTTGAGGCGAGCACCGAAGGTAAATGGCTGGGTGGAGATTTTGGAGGCTGTCTCTTATACACATCTGACGCTGCCGACGAAGAGGATAGTGTAG